>CAIUZK010000135.1 GCA_903903635.1 uncultured Bacteroidota bacterium | reverse complement strand
TTATTTCGTTGCAAAAGTCTTTAAATAATTCATTATTCGCAGATTTTACGCCTCATAAAACATGCCTTCGCTAAAGCTATGGCAGTTAATAAAAGAAATATAACTTCGCAATATGGTGGAACTTATTTCATCAACGTTCCTAATAGTTCAGATGGAATCTTGTTCGACAAGATCTTGTGCTTTTTTTACCCTTCTGGCAGGTTGCCATAGTGAATAAAACAGGGTTTTTAAAAAAGTAAGGGTAGCTTCATACATAAACAGCAATAACAATACCATTAAAGCCAAAAGCTTATTTTTCTGCCATGGTTTACGATCATCAGTTTTATAAAAGTACTCGTCGATAAATACTCTTTTTAGGATAGGAAAGTTGTAGGTTTTCTAAATATTCAGTATAAGGCAACAATATACATAAAATAAAATATCGCATTTGAGGTATTCGTTTTATAATATTGCTCCAAAAAAAAACTTTATATCAGGAATCCCTATTAATAGAACTCCTTATTATATCTATCCTAAAGTTAGTAATTAACTCCAGATAATTATGTTAAAAAATGAAAAATGGTTAGTATATGGTTAATTTTATCTGGATAAGTTTGCAAGAGTATTCATGATTTATTAAAGAACGGTTGGTGATCTGTAATTGTGTATTTAGTGGTTATTTGTTGATTTGTGAATTTTTGTTTTATTTTTGGATATATGAGATACTTATTGTTTACCATAACGGCAGTGCTTTGCCTGCATAATGCTCAGGCCCAGATAACTATTACTGCGAGTGATATGCCGGTTGCCGGAGACACTCTAAGGTATAGCTTTACATCACCTGTTGGTACAGCTATCAGTCCTGCCGATAGCGGGGCTAATGTTATCTGGAATTATACGTTGGCTCCTATCAGGCAGGCAGTGGATACTTATCAACTTGCTGGAAGTGTTAACCTGCTTTATGCCTTTCTTATTGGCACTACTGCTGCCGGTTATAAAGTAGCCGATAGTTTGCCTCTGGGTGGTTTTTTGCCCATTTCGATACAACAGGTCTATACATTTTTTGAGAAGAAAACCTCGCCACGCAACAGGTATATAGCCAATGCATTTGCGGCAAACATTTCAGGAATACCGACTCCTATTCTTTACACTGAACCCGATGTTTGGTATTATTTTCCGCTCACTTATCTGAACCAGGACAGTTCGACCTTCAGACTCAACATTACTGTGCCTACATTAGGTTCTATAAAGCAAGCAGGATACAGGAAAACCCGTGTTGATGGATGGGGCACCATTACTACACCTTACTATACTACTCCTGTAAATTGCATCAGGGTAAGGTCTGAAATTCATCAGGTTGATTCTATCCCGCTTGGTACTTTTAAATTGGGGATCCCTGTAAATACCGTGGAGTACAAATGGCTTGTCAACGGAGATCATTATCCTGCGCTGTGGGTAACGAGCAATTTAATGCCAGGTGGAGCAGGTGAAACTATAAGTAGTATTAAGTACAGAGACATTAAACGGGATAGTATAATTGTAAACCAGGTTGCCAGTGTAGTAAATAATGTGACTGAATTGAGCGCATACCCTAACCCTGCTTCTACTGGTTTTGTAACTATAGATATGCCTGCTGATTGGACTAATGTTTCTGTTGACATATTTGACATACAATCAAAGAACGTTGCTCATTTTAATGATCAGCGTACTATCAATATTTCTCAATTGCCGGCCGGCATATATCTTGGGCGCGTTATTTCAGGAGGCAATTCAGGTTATTTTAAATTTACGAAATAGTTTCCGGAGGATACGGCACGATACAATACTCTGAACAGGTCACTAAGGAACGATGACGAAATAACTTCCACCATCTTACTCGTTCTATCCCATTTTTATTTCGTTGTAAAAGTCTTAAAATAATTCATTATTCGCAGATAGAGCTGCGCTCGTGCCCTTGCGGGCATGCCTCATAAAACATGCCTTCGCTAAAGCTATGGCAGTTAATAAAAGAAATATAACTTCGCAATATGGTGGAACTTATTTCATCAACGTTCC
>CAIUZK010000134.1 GCA_903903635.1 uncultured Bacteroidota bacterium | reverse complement strand
TTATTTCGTTGCAAAAGTCTTTAAATAATTCATTATTCGCAGATTTTACGCCTCATAAAACATGCCTTCGCTAAAGCTATGGCAGTTAATAAAAGAAATATAACTTCGCAATATGGTGGAACTTATTTCATCAACGTTCCTTATATGACCCCGAGAAGTTTGTTTGTTATAATTCTTAAAGTAATAGGCATTATTATGCTCAAACAGGCTTTTACAGATGGCCGTGACCTCGTCTTTCATATTATGCGGTATCTGAGCGCTGCTTATGAAGGATATACCAACATTGTGGGTTTCGGAGTATTTGTAATTATTGACCTCCTTTTAGTTTACCTGCTTTTATTCAGACCCACATTAGTCATAGACAGGCTGAAACTGCACCAGGGATTTTATGAGGAACAATTTTCCCTTAACATGGACAAAACCATGGTAATGAATATTGCAATGATTATTTGCGGACTATACCTGATTATTGATAATTTGCCTGAATTGTTTAAATATCTGGTCCGGTACTTAAATTCAGAAAGTTATTTAAAACCCGGTTATGCTGGCCCCAACTATGAGGTACATAATATGGTATTTTGTGGTCTGAAATTGATGCTGGCCTATGTAATACTCACCAATAATGACTATCTGGCGCGATATATAATCAAGGTGGATAAGAAACAGGAGTAGCTGCCTTATAGAATTTCGTTGTTTAAAACAATTTTTTATTCTTTCGGGCAATTTGGTACATTGCTTTGCGTTTGCCTTATTAGTTTATGAATTTCCTTAAAGCAATTATTTTATTCTGTTGTATATGTGCTGGTCCATCGGCTTTTGCCCAGGTTCAGGACTCTTTGGCAAAAAGGGATTCTGTGCATAAGATAAACGTACCTGATGATATGAACCTGGCTATAGATACTACTGAAATACACAGGGCAGATAGTATAAGGATGAAGAAAATGCAGGCCCTGAAAGACAGCCTGGAGAATGTAAAAAAAGAAAGGCATACAGGTTACCTTATCAACGGGAAAGTGGCCGATATGAATACCGGAGAGGGTATCCCTTTTGCTACAATAAATTTTCCTCATTCCGCAGTGGGGATGCCCGCCGATCTGGATGGTAATTTTGTTTTAAGAACCGAAAAACTACCTAACGACACCTTGCAGATCTCGGCCATGGGGTATAAAAAGGTTACCAGAATACTTAAAAAGACGAGGTTTGATTACAACTTTATTATTGAAATGGAGCGCGCTCAATCTACCCTGGATGAGTTTGTGATACATGCGGGCGAAGATCCGGCAGTGGTGCTGATGCGCAAAGTGATTGCACAGAAGCCGGTGAATAATCCGGATAAGGTGGATAACTATAATTATGAAGCCTACAACAGGCTGGAAGCCGACCTGCAAAGACTCACCAAAGCGCAGTTTCAGAAAATACCGATGCTGAAAAGCTACAGTTTTATTTTTGACAACCTGGATACAGTAAGCGATTCCAGACCCTACCTGCCTCTGTATCTCACTGAAACGATTTCTGATTTTTACTTTCAGCGCAACCCGAAAAAGCAGCGGGAGTTTATCAAGGCCACAATGGTGAAAGGGGTAAATAATGAACATATAGACAAGTACTTAGGCTCACTGTACCAGAATGTGAACATTTACCGCAATTACATACCTGTATTTGATAAGAAATTTGTTAGTCCGATAAGCGATGCTGGCCTTTACTATTACAAATACGCTATAAAGGATACACAGAAGGCTTATGGCTATAATATTATACTGGTTCAGTTTAAACCTAAGAGGGAAGGGGAGAATTGTTTCTCGGGTGACTTCTGGGTAGTAGATTCCGTTTTTTCGATAGAGCGGATGAGTATGGATATACCTAAATCGGCGAATATAAACTGGGTGGACAAGGTGAGCCTCTATCAGGAATTTGCTCCTATAGATAGTTTCTGGTTTCCAACCAAGGATAAATTTATTGCCACTTTCAGCGCGTATAATTCAAACAAGCTGCCTGGCATGATAGGGCGAAAAACAACAACCTACCACAAAATAAAGATCAATGATTCAGCCATTACCAAGGTAATTGATAATCCGGACTATAAAGAGGAGGTGATACGATCGGATTCAGCAAGGAAGTATACTGATGAATGGTGGCTAAACAGCCGACCAGATACCTTATCGAAGAATGAGAAGGCTATTTACAAAATGGTAGATACCATTAATAAAATGCCCATCACTACATTGTATAAGAATACCATTACTTTTCTGGTGAGTGGTGTAAAAGATTTTGGGCCAATTCAGGTAGGTCCCTATTTTTATGTTTATAGTAATAATCCTATTGAAGGGAACCGGTTCAGAATTTCTTTAGGTTCACCAAGGTCTATTAAGGATGCACATTTTACCGGATACCTGGCCTATGGAGACCTGGATAAAAAGTTCAAATATGGCTTCACCGGCTTATGGATACTTAACAGGCATCCGCGCACCTACTTGTATGGTTATTATGCTCATGATGTGAATCAGAAGGTGAATTATTATGACCAGATGGGCGCAGACAATATATTCAGCGCCCTTTTCCGCAAACCGGGAATACCCTGGAAGCTGGCATTCTCGAATGATGAGCGATTTGAATTTTATAAGGAATATTTCAACGGGTTCAGTCACAAACTTGTTTTACAGCATAAAGATTTTACACCTTATGCGCCCTTGCCATCAGCAGGCATATTTTTTGATAAATCGGGTAAGCCATCCCCAAATGTAATCAGTTCGGAGGTAGGTATAGACTTCAGGTATGCTTACAAGGAAAAGTATGTAGACGGGCAATACCTGAGGTTGAATGTAGGCAGCAAGTACCCGGTTTTTAATCTCAATATTACTGCCGGTATCAAGGATGTGCTCAACAGCGGTTATGATTATCAGAAGATGCGATTCACTGTTACCGAACATATAAATATTCCTCCGTTCGGCTTTATATACTATAATGTTTTTGTTGGCAAATACTTTGGCACATTACCTTATCCGCTTCTGGAAATACATCCGGGTAATGAGTATCTCTATTACAATCAGTATGCATTTGAAATGATGAACAGCTATGAATTTGTAAGCGACAGGTATGCCGGGGTAAATCTGGAACATAACCTTGGTGGTGGTATTTTCAACCGCATACCTGCGCTTAAAAAGCTGAAGTTCCGGCAGTTCTGGACAGCGAAGGCTGTAATAGGTGATCTGACTGATGCCAACAAAGCATTGAATCTGCAAAAGGGATTTCCGTTCCGTACTTTACAGGGTGATCCTTACCTGGAGTTAGGTACCGGTGTATCGAACATTTTTCAGTTCTTCCGTATAGATTTCGATTGGCGTGTGTCACCTGCCTCCCAGCCAAATGAGCCATTGGCAAAACATTTTGGGATTTTCGGAAGTGTGCGGATTACTTTCTGATTACTTCGGGTTTTGAGAAAACAAAGAAGCGCACATTGTGTTGTGCGCTTCAAGTTTCTTAGAATTACCTATTATTTTACAGGCACTGCATTCTTTGCTTCATTTCTCATTACCACCACACCGTCGAAAACATCAATAAGCACAGGTTTAGATTTGTCAATTTCGCCGCCAATTATTTTCTTGCTCAGCATGTTGATGATGTCTTTTTGTATCAGCCTCTTCAGTGGCCTTGCACCATATTGCGGATCGAAGCCGCGCTGAGACAGGTAATCAAGTGCATAATCGGTAAACTGGAGGTCTATATTTTGTGTCATCAATTGCTTTTGCAGCAGCTCCAACTGTATGCGGATGATACCTTTTATTTCTTTTCTCATCAATGGCCTGAACATGATCACATCATCTATGCGGTTCAGGAACTCAGGTCTGAGCGATTGTCTCAGTACTTCCATTACCTGTTCCTTGGTAGCATCCATGAGCATATCTATGTCCTGGTTGTCCTTTATATCGGCAAAATTTTCCTGGATTATATTGCTGCCCATGTTGCTGGTCATGATGATGATGGTGTTTTTGAAATTCACCACACGTCCTTTGTTGTCGGTAAGGCGACCATCATCCAGCACCTGAAGCAGTACATTGAAAACATCCGGGTGTGCCTTTTCAATTTCATCAAGCAATACCACAGAGTATGGCTTGCGACGAACTGCCTCTGTAAGCTGTCCACCTTCATCGTAACCCACATATCCGGGAGGTGCACCAACAAGGCGGCTCACGCTGTGTTTCTCCTGGTATTCGCTCATATCTATGCGGGTCATCATGCTGTCGTCATCAAACAGTATTTCGGCCAGCGCTTTAGCCAGTTCGGTTTTACCCACGCCGGTAGTACCTATGAAAATGAAAGAACCTATTGGTTTGCGTGGATCCTGCAGCCCGGCCCGGCCACGGCGTATAGCATCGGATACCGCAGTGATCGCCTCCTCCTGACCAACCACACGCTTGTGTAATTCGTCTTCCAGATTCAGCAGTTTAGCCCTTTCGCTGGTCAGCATTCTTTGCACCGGTATTCCTGTAGCTTTGGCTACATTTTCGGCAATATCATCAGCATCCACTTCTTCTTTCAGCAGGCGTTTGCCCAGCCCATCCATGTCATGAAGCTGTTTGGAAAGCGCCTCAATTGTAGCCTCTTCGTGTTGCACTTTGCCATAACGGATCTCGGCTACACGGCCATAGTTGCCTTCGCGTTCAGCCTGTTCGGCTTCAAGCTTCAGGTGTTCGATAGAATTCTTGGCTTTATTTATTTTATCAACGATTTCTTTTTCTTCCAGCCATTTAGCCTTAAGTGTATCGCGCTGCACAGTTAACACAGATATTTCCTGACTGAGTTCTTTAAGTTTGCTGTCGTCTTTTTCTCTTTTTATAGCTTCCCGCTCTATCTCCAGTTGCCTGATACGACGTTCCAGTTCGTCAAGGGCTTCGGGCATAGAGTTCAATTCCAGTTTAAGTTTAGCCGCGCTTTCATCAATAAGGTCAATGGCCTTATCGGGCAGAAAACGATCGGTAATATAACGGTTGGACAATTCAACCGCAGCAATAATGGCTTCATCTTTGATCCTTACCTGGTGATGGCTTTCATATCTGTCCTTCAATCCGCGAAGGATGGAAATGGCATCTTCAGGAGATGGCTCATCAACGAACACTCTCTGGAAACGTCTTTCGAGTGCCTTATCTTTTTCGAAATACTTCTGATATTCATTAAGGGTAGTTGCTCCAATGGCCCTTAGTTCGCCACGAGCAAGAGCTGGTTTGAGTATGTTTGCCGCATCCATTGCACCTTCCATAGCACCTGCGCCTATCAGGGTGTGAATCTCATCAATAAAGAGAATCACAGCTCCGTCACTTTCGGCTACCTCTTTGATCACGGCTTTCAATCTTTCTTCAAATTCACCACGGTATTTTGCCCCAGCCATCAGCGCTCCCATGTCGAGCGCAAAGATGATCTTGGATTTCAGGTTTTCGGGTACATCGCCATTAATAATTCTATTGGCCAGACCTTCAACAATCGCAGTTTTACCAACCCCCGGTTCTCCTACCAGGATTGGGTTG
Source organism: uncultured Bacteroidota bacterium (assembly GCA_903903635.1). Taxonomy (GTDB): domain Bacteria; phylum Bacteroidota; class Bacteroidia; order Chitinophagales; family Chitinophagaceae; genus Nemorincola. The sequence goes on along the minus strand of CAIUZK010000134.1, from coordinate 37,094 downwards.
TTCTTTGACCGGCGGGATAAAATGTGCAACGTCCTTCTTATCTCTTCATCACGGCCAATGACCGGATCCATTTTGCCATTTCTGGCCATTTCATTCAGATTCCTTGCATATCGTTGCAGGGCATTGTATTGCTGGTCGGAGGTTTGAGAATTAACTGTTCCTCCTTTTCTTAATTCTTTAATAGCAGTTGTCAGTCCTTTTTCGGTAAGTCCCGCATCCTTTAGCAGCTTGCCTGTTTCATCATTAACCTGTAACAATCCTATAAGCAGATGTTCGGGAGTTACGAATTCATCGCCAAAAGTTTTGAGGATGGCTGCAGTGCGCAGAATTAAGTTATTGGCTTCCCTGCTTATGTTTTGGGCAGGCTCGGTACTTTGTATTTTAGGTAGCCTTTTAGTCAGTTCCTGTAGTTTGTTTTCTACGAAACTGATATTTACATTATTCTTTTTAAGCAGGTAGGAAACGGGCCCGTCATTATCATTCAGTAAAGCCTGAAGAATGTGGGCAGTTTCAATACTCGGGTTCTGGTTATCGAAGGCGATCTGCTGTGCCTGCTGCACTATTTCCTGTGCCTTAATGGTAAAGTTGTTCAGGTTCATGTCCTTTAGTTTTGCTTTCCTATTATACTATAAAAACTGTTCCAAACTAATTATTCTGAAAATTTGGCATATAAAATCAAGAAATAGAGACAAGGTGGCTGGTAAAGTGGCACAAGTATGAAAAAATAGCAGTTCAGACAGCTTATTCCATAACCTTAAAAAGGTCAAGGTCAATTTTAATTCAAAACTATTTGCAGAATAATTAGATTTGTAACGTGATCATAAATGAATCTGGTGTTTGCTGCCGGAATAAAAATGCTAAAAGCGATTATATGAAATACCTTAAGTCCATATTTGCTTTGTTTTTTGTAATGCTGCTGGGTCATATGACTGTTTCGGCTCAGACAACCATTACTGGAGATATCTATTCTTCAACTGTCTGGACTTTATCGGGTAGTCCGTATACCATTGCCAACAGCATTGTGGTTTTTCCGGGAGGAAGCCTGACTATAGATCCGGGGGTAACGGTAATATTTAACAGTGGTGTAAGTATAGATATGAGGGGCCAGTTTAAGGCCATAGGCACACCAACAGACAGGATCTATTTTACTTCGGGCAACGGCGGACCAAATATGGGGGCCTACCAGGGAATAGTAGTTACCGGAAGCGCCTACGCTAAAATGGTTCAGATGGCTTTTTGTAATATCAGTTATGCATATAACTTCATGCGGCTAATGTACTCGAACGGCACTTATACCTTCAATAACTGCTATTTTTATAACAATCATTTTGGGTTAGGCGATTCTCCGGCAGCAGGAACTGTATCTGTAGATTCCTGCCGCTTTGAGTCTAATTTTTTGGGTGTGAACCAGAATTATCCCGGAACAATTACGGTTTCGAACAGCGTGTTTATTAACAATACAAATGGTGCAAATGCTGATAATATTTTGAACTGCACCTTTGCGAACAATACTTTAATTGCAGCACAGCCATGGAAAACAATGCAGCATTGTGAGGTGTATAACAGCAACCTTGGTGTATTTGTTGATATGGTAGATGGTACTACCCTTACCAATAATTACATACATAACAATGTAACCGGAATTGAACTGAAAAGATACTACTATGGACCTACCGTGAATTTCAGCGACAATAAAATCTGCACCAATTCGATCTGGAACATACAGTACGACTATAATGCAAACGGAGATATATCCGGGAATTGCTTTTGTCTTTCGGATTCAGCATCAATACGTGCGAAGTTGCGCGATGGATACATAAGTCCATCTTATGGTGTTCTGACTTTCAGTATTGATAATGCATGTAGTGCCGGGGTTACCTATGTGGAACCTGTAACCGCAAATAAGGCAATGACAGTAAGGGTTTTCCCAAATCCGATGTGTGATCATGCAACTATGGAATTTGACATTGAAGAGGGACATGTCTATTCTATTGATGTGACAGATGTAGGTGGCCGGCTGATGCAGCGCTTGCAGGGCATAACAACAGGTTCAGTGCAGGTAAGCAGGAATAATTTGACGCCTGGAATGTATTACCTGAAGCTAAAAAATGAAAGTGAAGTTTTGTATACCGGTAAATTGCTGGTAGAATAAAATAGTTGCCGGAGTAACACCCCGGCAACTATGGGTTAACCCGCAAATTGCTCTACAAATTCAGCCGCATCTTCAGTATGTTCCTTCAAAGGGACATAACTATCAATGATGCCATCGGGGTATAATATCAGAGATACACCGGGCTGCTTCCACCAATCGCTTTTCAATAATTCTTTAAAGGAGATGATACCGGTAACATGACATTTGTCTTTACTGCTGCTCCATTCAGTAATGATATCAAACCGCTCATGTGGCACCTGTGTAAGGCCCCTGAACCTGATACAAACCTTGAGGTGAAAATCATTGGTTATTAAGGATGGCTCCTGGTAATGCAGTTTTTTGTACTCGTACCGGTAGCAATACCGTAGCGCTGAAAGATCGCTGAGCACAGCAGAAGCTGTTGGAAATCCACCTGCGCCTTTACCATAAAAAAACTGTTTGTCGGCCAGGCTGCTTTCAATGATGACTCCATTATATTCGTTTTTTACTGAGAAGAGCTGGTTGCTTTTTTCAGTAAACTGAGGCAGCACAAATGCTGCAATATATCCGTTCTTCAGTTTGTGCGCCTGAGCCACCAGTTTGATCTCATAACCTTTCTCACGGGCAAACAGGGCATCGTTTTCATTCAGGCTTTGGATACCTGTGTGTATCAGTTCATGGGGCCTGGAAATAATGCCATATGCATGGGTGAGCAGGATACTTAGTTTATTGACTGCATCAATGCCATTGATGTCGAGTGACGGATCACTTTCAGCAAAGCCTTCTGCCTGTGCGAGTTGCAATGCTGAATCAAAGCTCTGTTGCTCATCAAATACCCTGGTGAGTATGAAATTGGTTGAGCCATTTACTATACCCGAGATACCCTGTAGCAGATCGTTATCGTAATACTCTTCAAGGTTGCGTATTACCGGAATACTGGCACAGCAAGCCGCTTCATAAAGGAAAGGTACATCGTGCTGTTGCTGCAGCGCTATCAGCTCTTCAAGATGTTTGGCAATCATTTTTTTGTTGGCGCTTACTACGGCTTTGCCCTTACTGAGTGCTGTAGTAACAATGTGGTATGCTGCCTGTGCATCGTCAATGAGTTCTACAATTACATTTATTGCGGGATCGTTGAGCAGTTCGCCGGCATCTGTTGTAAACAGCCTGGCTGGCGCTGCCCTTTGTTTTTCCGGATGGCGGATACAGACTTTCTTGATTTCTGCATTCAGAGTAGGGGTATGTGCGAGTACCTTGTAGAGGCCTTCGCCTACCACACCAAAGCCAAACAGGCCTATGGTTAATTTGGATTGTTGATTTTGTATAGACATGATTAAAGTGCTTGTTTAGTTGGTTTGGAAATTTGTTGAAGCGGTAATGAGAACGATGCGAACATCAGTGAGGTATGCTTATGCCAGCTTACCTAATTTGCCAATGTTATAGCCGACTGGACTTTATCATAGGTCTGAGTGGCAATTGACAATGCGTGCCCTATGTCAGTTATCAGATCGGAAACATCTTCAAGGCCAACACTCAATCTAACCAGGCTGTCTGATACACCGGCAGCTCTGCGTATTTCGGCAGGTATACTTTTATGGGTCATTGTTGCCGGATGGCAAAGCAGGCTTTTTACGCCGCCCAGGCTCTCGGCCAGTTTAAAAAGCGCAGTATTGCAAACTACCAGTTTAGCAGCTTCAGCAGAATCAGTTTTAAGACTAAAAGATACTATACCGCCATATGCGCTTTGTTGTCTGGCCGCAATATCGTGGTTATGGTGGCTCTTCAGACCAGGATAGTAAACTTTATCTACAGCAGGATGACCGGTAAGATATTCAGCAACTTTCTGTGCATTTTTTGAATGCTCCTTTACCCTCAGATACAATGTTTCCACGCCACGAATTACCAGCCAGCTATCATGGGGTGAGAGTATTGCGCCGCTGGCATTCTGAATGAATTTTATTTTCTCTCCCAGTTCCTTAGTTCGTGTTACAACCAGTCCTGCTATCAGGTCGCTGTGGCCACCCAGGTACTTGGTAGCGCTGTGCACTACAATATCCGCCCCGAGTTTTATGGGCTGCTGCAGGGCAGGCGATGCAAAGGTATTATCGACACAAAGCAAAGCTCCGTTTTGCCTGGCGATAGTTGCAATGGCTTCTATGTCGCTGATCTTAAGGGTGGGGTTGGTGGGGGTTTCCAGCCACACCAGCCTTGTTCTCGAATTGATCGCATCGATCACATTTACTACATCGGTAGTATCTACATAGTTTACCTTGATACCGAATTTAGCATAGATATGGGTGAACAAACGGAAAGCCCCTCCGTATATATCATTTACAGCAAGAATCTCATCGCCCGATTGCAATAATTTCACTACTGCATCAATGGCTGCAAGCCCGCTGGCAAAGGCTGATGCTGCCTGGCCGCCTTCCAGCTCTGCAATAATGTTTTCCAGTACTGCCCTGGTTGGGTTGTTGCTGCGTGCATAATCGTAGCCCTTATTTTCACCAGGCGCTTCCTGCACGAAGGTTGAGGTTTGGTAGATGGGTACTGATATGGAACCTGTAAGCGGATCGACCGGAATACTATGGATTAGTTTTGTTGCGTTGCTCATCGTTTTTCGTTTTTAAATGGTTAAGAAAAATGATTCTTGTACACGCACTTATCAGAAAGAGAGATTACCGGCGATGCCTTTGCTATGTCCCTCCTCGAGTAGGGACATAAAAAAAGCTCCACCGATAAATCAGAGGAGCTTGAGTGTTATGAATACCGCTTAAGCGGGGTTATCAGAAAACTATTGCGTCTGACTTATCTGTCCTGAAATTAATCAGGTTGGAATTAGCACCAGTTTTCCGCCTGCCGACGGAAGAGGTTGCTAAGGCTTCACAGGGCCATGACCCTCTGCCTTTCTTGATAAGTGAATTAAAGAACTGGTGCAAAGATAAATGCAACGAAACGGTTTTTCCAAATTATTTTTTTGCGGCAATGTTTTCACTGCCACCAAAATGTGTGATCCGGAATTGAATTTCAACAGGTTACAAGCTGGTAATTAGTTGCTTTTTTTCTTGTCGTCATACTGGCAACATTCATCAAGCGCCTTGTATGCTTTTTCATCACCGGTATACTTTTCAGTATCATAACCTGCGGCGGCTACATTCTTCTGAATGGCATCGTTCGAGGTCTTTCCTTCGTCAAAAGTTACTGTAAGCACCTTTGTTTTTTTGTCCCATTTTGCTTGTTTGGCGCCCGCTTTTTTTGCTGCAGTTTCTATGTGTTTTTCACACATGCCGCAGTTGCCTGATACCTTGATGGTTTCAGTTTTCGACTGTGCAAATGAAGTATTAACTCCTGCAAAAAGAAGGAACGCTAAGGCTGCTAATTTTAAGTTTTTCATTGTTGTTTATTTATCGTTACGTTAATCAATAATTAGTTTAAGCTGGGTTGTTTCTTCGCCTCCGGTTGTTCTGATGAAATAGAGGCCGGGCAATATTCCTGTGGTGTTAAGAGGCAATTCATTTGTGCCGTTATACACCTGGAATTTCAAAGATTTAATGCATCTGCCATCCATATCGTTTATGGTTACAGTTATGTCTGAATTGCTAATGGCAGAATATCTCAGGGTGGTTTGTTCCTTTGCCGGATTAGGGTAAAGTGCCGTTGATAGTTGATTGTTGGTTAAGCCCTTTATTTGAGTTGTCGGAGGTATAGAATCCCTTAAAGCGAGATCATCGACCCACAAAAAACTATAGGCAACCGGAGATGCGCTGCTGGCCGTAAGGTATATCATTGCTGAATCGGGTGTGGATGTATCTCTGTAGTTAAGACCAATCTGGAACTGAGTCCATGTCATGACCATACCGGGTAGTTTATAGCTTGAAAACGCAACTGTATCTCTGCTGGAAGAAATAGTATTCCACTTTGAAAGCAGTATAGCTATATGTCCGCTGTCTGCCACATGGAATGGCATATACTGCCACATGCCGGCCAATACCTGTGGGCGACCGGTAAATGGAAAACCTGATACCGGATAATGCGTAACAGGATCGAGTTTGCCACAAGCTGCAATGCCGGGTAAAATACCCATGCCGGGAATGGTTTCGGTATTCAGGGCCAGATAGAAATCTCCGGAATAGCCCGGTGCAATGCGCTCGCAGGTATTAATTCCCGTGGGATTAGTGAGCGCGTTAAGATTGTCCCAGCCAACAGGGGAAAGGTAACCTGCAGTTGAATCCCACAATTCGAATGAACTGTTGGGTACCTGCGCATTGGCATGGAAACAGCAAAGGCAGATGCAAAGGCAAAATAGGTAATGCTTCATTGTATGTGTACCGGGACTTAGATCCTCGGATACTTTTGCAAAATTAGGGTAAATAATGATGTAATTGGTACTGGCTCTCCGGGTAGAAAGCAAATGGAAGCAGGGGTATATATCCTGAGTAAATTAATTGAATTGCAGGTTTCGATAAACTGCATGATAGTCAATCCAATATCATTATCCGGTAAAATAAAGGCGGGCTAATAGCCCGCCTTTAAAACGGTTTTTTTAAAAATCGTTTATTCGATGGTCAGTTTTTTAGATTCAGAACCAACGCCATCAGAAAGATTAATGATGTAGTTGCCTTTTATGATACCCGTAAGGTCAAGAGAAATATTATTAGATCCGTTAACTACCGGAGCTGTGATATTTTTTATGGTACGACCTGCAATATCAGTAATACTGATGTTTACATTGCCACTGAGCAGGCTGTAATAATAAATTGTGGCTTTATCCTTAGCCGGATTAGGGTAGATGGTTGTTTCGGCATGATCATTAACCACGGTTACAACGCCTGATGGTACATTTCCTGCAAAAGCAAGATTGTCCAAATAGATATAGCTGTTGGCTACCGGTGTAGCTGTACTGGAAGAGACAAGAATCATTGCAGAATCAGGGTATTGTCCGCCCTGATAAGTAAGTGGAATGGAGAAGGTAGCCCAAACCATCACCATGCCAGGTAAGCCAGGAACGGCATAATTGGTAAAGGAGACTGTATCTCTTTTGTTTAATGCCATATTCCATTTAGATAAAAACACTGCAATCTGGCCATGGTCGGCGCCGGCAGCCATATATTCCCAACTACCTGTAAGGTTGGCAGGGCGCTGGTTGTAAGCAAAACCACCACTCACACCATAAGTAGTGCCAGATACACTTATTGTGCCGGTAACAGCTACACCAGGTACAACACCCACCATGGGTACTGATTTTGAAGTAAGCTTAAGGTAGCTTGAGCCCGATGGCGCGCCTGTTGTGCCTTTTTCGCAGGTGAAAACACTTGCAAGCGTAGTGAACGAATTGGTGTTACCCCAGCTATCAGGAGTATCGTAGCCAGTGTGTGCAGTCCATGATTCGAAGCTTGGATTAGGAATCTGTGCAATGGCAGCGCCCGAGATTAATAATGATAAAAACAGTGTAGAATATCTCCTCATGAGTTTTGAATTTGAAAGGTAAAATTAAGGAATAAGTGAATTAGTTGGCATAAAAATAGCCCTGCTGTTACAATTAATTAAAATGGTAATAGCAGGGCTATAAGTTATAGTATATTATTGGAATTTAAAGAAGAAAAAGTAAGGCGCAGCCCACATTACTTCCGTATCCATTTCATAACCTATGAGGTTGACCATTTTATCGGTAACAACACCGGTTTCGAAATTAATTGATCCTATTTTATTATTGCCGGCATCCAAAACGGAAACTGTAGTAGTGCCCTTGCCATCGCTGTTTATTGAGCCTAGCATTTTATGATTTGCATCAAGCACATTTTTTCCTTGTGCCAGGTAGCCGATAACAGTATGGTTTTTGTCGGTAATTGACAATTCGCCATTGACTGGTTTAAATTCACCCAGAAATTGGTTGCCGGCACTCGTAACAACCCCATTTTTGATATAGGCAACAACATTGTGGTGTTTGTCCTGAATGGCGTGCTGAAGAGATCTTTCCTGGGCGAAAGAAGAGTTTACGGTAAAGCCCATGCATAGAATTAATAGTAGTTGTTTCATATTGTTTACAATTTAGAAATGCAAGATAATATTTTCTTTTGTATTTTAAACATTTATGGTGTAAAATGGTATGGAAATTATTTGGGGGTATGGGAAATGGGAAAAGAGGAGGAGTTGCCTCCCGAAAATCTATTCAGGCATAATAATATCAGGTGAAATGGTGTTTTTTCTGCGGAATCCAAAACTGACCATGTATACGCCGGTAAAGATCAGTATGGTTGCCAATAATTTTATCCGGGTTATTTTTCTCCGGCAAATGTTACTGAAATTATTGCCGCAAAAATGGGATGAATATAGATATACGCTCCTGCTACTGATGGGCTTAGGAATTGGGACAAAATAATTTTCACAGATTAAATTATATAATTATGGTAAGTGAAGCTTTCAAAATAACTTCCGCATCTTTTGTATTGAAATGAGAGCTATTTTGTGGAAGTTATTTCATCAACGTTCCTAAGGGAATTTGAAATCGGGATTTTCGAAGATGGTGGGTAAAAATTCCGGAGATTATTATTGGTGATTATTGTATATTGTTTTTGCATTTTCCAGTTGAACTATTCTGCATGAAATACACCATTGCCACATTGCTTATTTTAATGTTCTTTGCGCAATGCAATAATATTAATCCTCGTAAGGATAGGATTGCAGAAGTGATGGCTGATAGTATAAGAAAGGTCAGTATTTTTAATGATACAGCAAGATGCGATAAGATTGTGATTGATTATGTTGATGAGCCGGGTCTGGGCACAATTGCCACTGTGAGTTGCGAATCTTTTAAATGGATATTTAAAGATATAAAGAAGCAAATTGTTTTAGAAAAAGGGTCGAAAGAATTTGCTGTTTACGATAGCCTGTTTTCTTTTTTTAATGATGGTATTGATCGAGGGATAAATGGTATTGATGTCCGTTTACACTTTGAACTCTATGCTAACGGGAAATCATTAAGAATTATTTGTAGTAGTTTTTCAGGTGATTTTTATTTCTTGAATACTGGTAGATATTATTCAAATGGCCCCCTAATGAAATACCTTCAAAAAAACGTTTGGATTAAGACCTTACGCTATAACTCGACAAATTGATAAGTAATAATTCCGTAAATTTCATCGGAGAAGAATTTCAATTTTGAATTATTCAGTTGAGCCCTATTTTAATAACGTTACCAACTTCCTCGGTCATTGTTTATTCATTAGTACTTCAATTTCTTTCTAATTTATTTTTGATTCAGAACTTTCTGATTTCTACATTTGACCCTACTTCAATAGCCAATGAACAATTACGAAATTGCCGACCATTTCTCCCTCTTGTCCAAATTGATGGATATTCATGGTGAGAACAGCTTTAAGTCGAAATCCTATAGCAATGCAGCGTTTAACATTGAGCGCCTGCCTGCCGAAATAGCAACCATGGACGATGCCGAATTGTTCAATGTCAGGGGAATAGGGGAGGCTACAGGCAAAAAAATAAGGATACTGCAAGCCACAGGTAAGTTGCCGCAACTGGAAGAACTGATAGCCAATACACCTCCGGGTATTATAAAGATGCTCCAGATAAAAGGCCTGGGCCCTAAAAAGATTTCGGTTATATGGAATGAACTGGGCATTGAGTCGTTGGGAGAGTTGGAGTATGCCTGCCAGGAAAACCGCCTGGTTACCCTCAAAGGTTTCGGAGCTAAGACCCAGGAAAGTGTACTCCAGAATATTGTTTATTTCAAGCAGAACCTGGGCTTCCATTTATGGGCCGAGGTTGAGGTATTCAGTAATACAATAGTAAAGCAATTGCTGGCCAATAATCCAGATAATTTATGCTCGCTAACAGGCGATGTAAGAAGGCAAAATGAGACGTTGGAATTTGTAGAGATTGTAACGGATATAGATAAAGAATTGATCAATGAAGAATTTGGTGAAATAGAAAATGCAGTCGTAGAATATGAATCGGATGATTGCCTCAGGGTGACCCTTCCTGGTCAACCCCGGCTCAAATTCCACCTTACGGATAAACAACATTTTTATAGCAAATTATTCACGACCACTGGAAGCGACGAGTTTTTAACTGCATTTAATAGTCGCTATCATATTCCGGATGCACCTTCATCTGAAGAAGAAATATTCATAGCCAATGGGTTGGATTTCATCCCCCCAATGCAGCGGGAAACCACAGCTATTCTGGATATAGCCGCACAGCATAAATTACCGTTGCTTATTCAGCCATCCGATATCAGGGGTATTATCCATTCACACTCTACATGGAGCGATGGCGTAAATACCATCGAGCAAATGGCAAAGGCCGCCATTGCTGCCGGGCTCGAATACCTTGTGCTCAGCGACCACTCGCAATCTGCTTTCTATGCAGGCGGACTTAAACCCGACCGCATTGCAGCCCAGCATCAGGAGATTGATGCATTGAATGCCAGGTTGGCTCCATTCAGGATATTTAAAAGTATTGAGTCGGATATACTCAGCGATGGCAGCCTCGATTATAGTCCGCAGGTACTGGCTACCTTCGATCTGGTAATAGCCTCTGTGCACAGCAATCTGAAAATGTCGCAGGAGAAAGCCATGGACCGGGTGCTCACCGCTATCCGTAATCCATATACCCGAATCCTGGGCCACCCCACCGGCAGGCTGCTACTATCGCGTAAAGGTTATCCGCTCGACCATAAAGCCATCATCGATGCCTGTGCCGAACACAAAGTGGTGCTGGAGATTAATGCCCACCCACGCAGGCTCGACCTCGACTGGAGATGGATAGAATATGCACTTGAAAAAGGTGTGCTGCTCTCAATAGATCCCGATGCCCACGCAGTAGAGGGGTATCACGATACTTACTATGGTGTTATGGTGGCACAGAAGGGTGGGCTCACTAAGGAGCGCAATCTGAGTAGTTTTACCTTGAAACAGTTCGAAGAGTTTTTAAGATCGTGAAATAACTTCCTTTACATAACTATCTATATTCCCAAACAAAAACTCAGGGTATTCATTACTGAATTTCATTTTCACAAATCCGCCAAGTAATGGTCTTGCGGCTGGCTGCTTCATGGCCTCCGTGCTTATGGGTATCAGGTCATATTCCGCATCCGGGAAGTAGCTCAGCACACGCAACGCCAGTTCCACACGGTTTACATAATCTGTTCCACCCATGTTGTAGATACCGCTTTTACCATCCCTGAGCAGCAGATACATAGCCCGTGCTATATCCCATGCATTAACGGGAGAGGCATACTGATCGTAAGGTAGTTTTAATGTCAGTTTTTGATTGTTTCTGCATTGGTCAATAATGCGGGCAACAAAGTTTTTTCCTCTCAGCTCATTGCCATACACATTGGTTACCCTCATCACCAGCGGATTGGCAATATCCCTCATCACCAGTTGTTCTGCTTCCAGCTTATGCCGTGCATACACACTTAACGGATTGAATGGAGCATCTTCCCTGTAAGGGCCATTCACGCCATCATATACATAGTCGGTAGAGATGTATACCATGCGGGCCTTGCATTCATTGGCCAGTTTAATGAGGTTGATGGTGCTCTGCACAGTTTTTTCATAACTCTCCTGCACATGATCTTCACAATAGTCCACATGGGTAAGTGCGCCGCAATGCACGATCACATCAGGCTTAAACTCAGCCACATTGAAATTATACGGATGGTCCTGGTTCAGTGTATCGTAGAATACAGTATCATCGGTCTCAAACGAAAAATAGGAACCCACAGTTTCCCAACCCTGCTCCTTAAAATGTTTCAAACAATTTCCCCCAACCAGCCCGGATGCACCGGATATAAATACTTTCATGTTTTTGAATTGATATTGTAGGCTAAAATTAATAAATGGACTCAAGTTTGTTTCAATTGCCTTTAAGCAGCAGGCTTCCAGAATACAGTAATTCCCTTGGTATCAGTAATGCGCCTTGCTGCGGCCAGATCATAATTGGACTGGGCCTGGAGCCAGAATTCAGGTGTTGTATTTTTAAAAGCAGCAGCAAGCTTAATGGCCATTTCTGTTGTTACAGATTGCTTACCATTGATAATAGCTGATAGTGTTTTGCGGGTGGTTAGCAAGCCATCTGCAATTTCCTGTATAGTATAAGGCTTCCCCGACTCTTCCCGAAGCGCCTCAATTGTTTCTCTTATCAGTTCGCCCGGATGGGCTGGATTAAACATCGCCATATGCTGGTTTTTAATGGTAATCTAAATAATCTACATCAAATACATTGTCTCCTTCAAACCTGAAAATGATCCTGTAATTGCCATTTACCTTTACCGACCAGAAATTCTTCAGATTGCCCGAAAGCGCATGCAAATCATATCCCGGAACCTGCATCTCCGCTGCCGTAGAACACGCGTCCAAACGGGTAAGTATCAGTCGTATTTTACCTACATGCTGCGGCTGCAGTTTAGAGCTATCCCCCTTATCGTAATAAAGTTTTAGGCCCTTATGTCTGAAAGAAACGATCACAATACAAATGTAACGCTAAACGTGACAGGTTGCAAAGGAAATTTTAAAATGGGCGGACTTATTCTCAAAAGTTACTTTCAAGAAAATTCCTCTTCCGTTCATGGTCAGCAAACCTTTTCTCATCATCTATTCGTTCTTTAATATAGACTTTATGCGAGGAATATCTATACGATTTTTCTTTTATTTTATTGAGTATATTGAGGATTTTATTTAGTTCTTCCGCTCTAACATCATACCAGTTTACCGTTCCATCGCTCATAAAATGGTTATCAAAAAAAGGTATTTGCTTGAATTGTTCAATATCATCATTAATGGATAGAAAGTATAATAGGAGACCTTCATATTCGTTATAAAAAATATGCCGGACAATATAAATGATAACCTGAGTAATTTTCACATCTCTTTTATTCTGGAACAATAGATTTTTTAAGAAATTAAACGCTTTTGATTTGGAAGATTCGTCCAGATCTGAAAAGAACGATCCGCATATGTGTTCATCAACAGAGTAAAGGTTTTTACTGATTAGATATTCGAAAACTTCTAAAAAAAGTTCCTGTCCATTTTCTAATTGCCATATTTTCGATAGATATCTACTTTCCCTGGAACTTAATGAAAATCTATCCTCTGTAATTTCTTTTATATACTCAAGCAGGAAACTATTGTCAAGTTTTAATATTTTAAAAAATTGATTAAAGTTGAAATCATAGTGAGGAGTCAATTTGTCCTGTTGTAAATAGGTCGTTTTTAATAAATCAATATTATTATGGCAATATTGTATGTATTTATCAAAAAAGTCGTAATTCATTGTGAACCGATACTTTCCTTCAATATTCTTGTCTTTTATAATTTCTAGTACTTCTGAAAAAATTAATGGGTTGACAGGAACTAATTTAATAAGAAAAGCAAAATCAACACATGTGTCTAATTGTCTGTCTTTAAGTAATTGAGTAAAATCGTTGGATTTATCGATTGTAATTAGTTCTTTGGGTAGGAAGTGGATCATATTCAAAACCCACCAGGCTTTTTGTTTGAAGTCTATATTAATAAAAGTCTTGTATAAATTCACGCACATCTTGGAGGAGTTATTTTGAATATAAAATTCGAAAGGTCTCCAAGGAACATAATTCGTTTGATTGCATGTATTAAGTATTTCTTTTAGTATTTTTAAACCTAGATCAGGGTTATTTATAGTGTTTTCGCCTAATATTATATCAAATGAATAACTAATATTACTTTTATTCCAAAGAAACAATTCGACATAGATTTTGTAGAAAATTCTAAAATCGCTAACTGACTTAAATACAATCGATTTTTTTATTTCTAATTCCTTCTTTTTTTGGTATTCATCGTAAGGCAATAATATAAAATCTTCATCATCTTTCCCATGCAACATATCGAAAGTTAGAACATTAAATATTCTATAAGATTCTCCAATGAATTTTATTTTCAGCTTTTGGAATCCAGTATGTTTTATTTTATAACCATTGTATACTTTTAGAAATTTTTGAACTAGAAAACAATGCGAGAATTTCTTTTTATCCAAAACTTTTCCAAAAAAAATCAATACAAACTTTAAATCAAATTCTATTAGATCCTTCACTCCATCATGTATGTCAGTCAAATACTTTTGGAGGAACTCTTCACTTTCTTGTGAATTATTTCTGAAATTCGCTATTATTAACGTCCAAATATTTTTTCTGTAATTTTTAATGATTTCGTTTGTCGGAAGTTTATATCTATACCAAGATATAGTACCTCTCTTTCGACCACCGGAAACGATGTTTAAATTTGTTTTTAGTAATTCTGGAGCAATAAGAAATAAGGTAGAAATATAAATGCTATCTCCACTATCGCTATTTTTTTTAAGGTAATGTAAGAGTTCATTTTGACGATAATAGTCAAGTCTTGCATCGTCTTCTGAAATAATAAAACTACTTTTAATTTTTTTCACTAATACCGAATAATTACTTGGAACCTTCTTTACATAATCAAAACTTAATTCTAATGAAGGAAGCAGAGTTACTTGAGGATATTGGAAAAAATTGAAAAGAAGTTCCAGATATTCATCTTTGGTAGAATATAGGTTTGATGAATTTTCATCGCTAAAAACGTATACGACATTTTCCAAAATGGGTAACGACTTGATTTTATTATAAATAAAGTCAAAGACGTTATCTGAACGATAAAACCAAAAAAGGTCTAAAAATTTCAAAATTGCTTTTTCACTTCCTGAGTTTTTTCTCCAAAAATCAGACAGATAAGGATCTATTTTTTGATAAACATTTTCAAAAGAAAATGTATTATTTGCAGGAATTACAGTATCTCTGATTCTGTAAGAATAGTTATCAAAATAATTATCAAGTAAGATAGTAAAATCTAATGATTTATCTAGAAGAAAGGTCTTGTAAAAAAAGTATGTTGATAAAACTTGTTCCGAAATTTTCACAACCATAAAATCAGAAGATGATTCTATTAATTCGAGGCGATCTAATTTTTCTAGTGACTCCCTGAACATATAGGCATCAATATCGAACAAGCGATATAGATTATTGCAAAAAACTTCATCTTCAAAATTTATAGTGTAAAAAAAAGAAAGTACCCCCAGTGTTTTTAGTAATGGGACATTTGAAAAAAGAGTCTGATCAGCGATAGAAGACCTGAAATACTTGTCATAGATAGTCGATACATTATCTAACTCTGCTAGGTTGTTTTTTTCAAGCGCCACAGTTGCCGACATCATTGCTAACCTAGGATTACCGTCCGCTATTTCAAGGACTCGCTTAATACATGTGTTATTTAGATTCCCGAAATCTTTACTTTTCAAAATGTTTTCTAACTGCTCATCTGTGAATTTATTAAGAGAAATAATAGTTGGATTAAAGTCATTGCATAAAGCAGAAATCTCTTCAAATGCATAGTCTCTAACGGTAATGATAATGTGAATTTTACCATTACGTTTCTCCTTTAATAAATACAATACTTGTCGCAAATTAGTTTGTTGCCTATTTGCATCATCAATAAATATCAGATAGTCTAAGTCTTCTAGGATACGAGATCTAAGATCGTCATGAATAGGCGCATTTTTGTTTGAGATACATAGTATATTGCTAGAAGATATTTTTTGCTTACTACACTCTAATGCTGCCAATGCCAGCCTTGATTTCCCAATTCCTGGAGGCCCGGTAAGAATTGTAATTCGCTCATTATTAATTGAATTAATTAGCTGGTTTAACTCATCATTTCTAAAGTGAAAGGCATTCGATAATTTTGTTGCAAATCCAGAAGATTCATATTCGGCTATAAAAACATTTGGAGGAAGTATTTGTCCGGTATCAATAGTGATTCCTAAAAATTCTTTGGCAACATAAACACATCTACCTAGTAGCCCAAGAGCTAGCGTATCGATTCCCTTTAGTTCTAATTTTACATTTTGTTTTCTGCAATATTCTTTTAGGAGATTCGAATTTTCAAGGCTAATGGTGGTATTAAAACAGTAGATTATCTTACTTATTTCAGAATGCTTTATGCCAGTTTCATTTTCATTCAAACATTTATCAAGATCCTCAATAACCTTATCTAAAAACGCCTTTTCGTTTTTTTTATTTGACTTAGTTGTGTACTCAACTAAAATATATTTCCCATTTGGCAATGTGAAAAATGTGTCGGGAGTTCCTTTGGTTGTTTTTTGTTTTCCTTTTTGGCTTCCTGTCCGATTAATGTCTTGGAAATTTGGTTCTGTATAAAATAAATATGCATCGCAAACATTTTGAAAAACCGCATCGTTTACAGATAAAAGTTTGTTTTCAATTTCTTGGAGTTTAGTCATAAGTGATATTCTTACTTTTTTTGGTCTATATAAAGATACGAACAAATTGGATAATCCACATTGTGTTATTGGCTACAGATAAGATTCCAATACCAAGCTACATGCATAATCTTTAATTGTGCCTAAACCCTAAATACAAAAGCCCTGCAAACAATTGCAGGGCTTTCAAAAAAATGGAATTTCAGTTTATTGCTAAATGCATCGTGGTAAGCCACATTAACGAATTACCACATTGCCACATTACCCTTACACTCCCACAAACGGCATCTCCTGCGGATACAACTTCTTATCCAGCTTCTCACGCACAGCATCAAATGCAGCTAGCGTTTCATCAATATCCTGATCGGTATGAGCAGCAGTAGGGATAATGCGCAGTTCTATCTGCCCCTTAGGTATTACAGGGTACACAATTACTGAGCAGAAAATGTTGTAGTTCTCACGCATATCATAAGTAAGCTGCACGGCATCATACAATCCACCCTTCATAAATACAGGGGTAACCGGCGTATTGGTTGTGCCGAGGTCAAAGCCACGGTCACGGAAACCCTGCTGCAGGCGGCGCACATTATGCCATAGTTTCTCCTTAATTTCAGGATGGTTCATCAATAATTCAAGGCGTTTCAGATTGCCTGCTACAAATGCCATTGGCAATGACTTGGCGTATATCTGAGACCTCATATTATACCTCAGGAAGGTAAGAATCTTCTTATCTCCCGCAAGGAAACCACCAATGCTCGCCATCGACTTGGCAAAAGTAGAGAAGTAAATATCTATATCATCTATGCAATCCTGCTCATCACCTATACCTGCACCACGCTTACCCATAGTACCAAAACCATGTGCATCGTCCACAAACAGGCGGAACTCATATTTTTCTCTCAGCACAGCCAGCTCACGAATCTTACCCTGGTTGCCGCTCATTCCAAATACACCTTCAGTAATTACTATTATACCACCACCGGTTTTCTTAATCAGTTCGGTAGCGCGTGCCAGTTGCTTGTCGCAATCAGCTATATCATTGTGCTTGTAAACATAACGGTGGCTGGGTATGAGGCGAAGTCCGTCAATGATACATGCATGCGATTCTGCATCATACACCACCACGTCATGCCTGCCGCAAAGACTATCGATAGCCGAAACCATTCCCTGATAACCATAGTTGAACAACATGGCATCTTCCTTACCCACAAATCCTGCAAGTGTTTTTTCCAGTTGCTCATGCAAATCAGAGTTGCCGCTCATCATACGTGCGCCCATTGGTGAGGCAAGTCCGTATTTTGCTGCAGCTTCAGCATCTGCCTTACGTACTTCCGGATGGTTGGCCAGTCCGAGGTAGTTGTTAAGGCTCCAGATGATCTTTTCCTTGCCTCTGAATTTCATGCGGTTGCCTACTTCACCTTCCAGTTTCGGAAATGCGAAATAACCCGGCGACTTTTCTGCGTAGTCTCCTATCGGTCCTAGTCTGTTCTCGAATTTTGCGAATATGTCCATATTTTAAAATTTACTGTTAACAGTTGGTAGTTGCTTTATTAGCAGAGTATATAGCAGGTAATTGACAGTTTACAATAAGAAAATTTTACTTCACATTACCTGAAGACTGTAAATTGATTACTAAAAAACTCTTTCCGGGTGCAAAAATAATAAAAATATAACTGACCATTCATGACAATAATCGCACTTTTGTATGTTTATATTATTTTCCAGCCCTGCATAGCGGGGACAAAATTAAAAAACCTGATAAAATGAGGGGTGTAAAGCTGTTTATTGTTTTGTTAATAGTGGGTTTGTCTTCCTGTGTACACAAGCAGGATAGTGTGGAAAGACCAAAAATCGTTGTTGGTCTTGTTGTTGACCAGATGCGCTGGGATTATCTGTACCGCTATTACGATCTGTATGGCAAAGATGGCTTCCGTCGCCTGCTGAAGCATGGTTATAATTGCCAGAATACTTCCATCAATTACATTCCGGCCAATACGGCTCCCGGCCATACCTGTATTTATACCGGCTCTGTACCGTCTATTCATGGTATTGCAGGCAATAACTGGATAGATAACCAGTCTGGCCAGAATGTATATTGTGTAGATGACAAAAATGTACATCTGGTTGGCGATGAATCTAAAGCGCCTTCCTATAGCCCTGCAAATTTGCTCACCACAACTATTACCGATGAATTGAAACTAGCTACCAATCTACGTTCAAAAGTATATGGGGTGGCTATTAAAGACAGGGGCAGTATTCTGCCGGGAGGCCACCTGGCGAATGCCGCTTATTGGTACAGCGATAAAACAGGAGGCTTTACCACCAGTTCTTATTATCCAAACCAGAACCCGGCATGGCTGCAGGCATTCAATAAAAGAAAAGCTGGCGACAGCCTGGTTAAGCTTGGCTGGAGACTCCTTTATCCGGCCGATAAATACATTCAAAGCACTGTTGATGCCAGTAACTACGAAAAGGCATTTAAAAGCGAGAAAGCGCCCGTATTCCCACATGTATTTGATACCCTTGCCGATTCAGATCGCTATGCTGTACTTAAATCCATGCCTGCAGGCAACACCTATTCTATCATGATGGCAAAAGCATGTATGGAAGGTGAAGCGATGGGGAAGGGGAATGAAACCGATTTTATGGCTATTAGCTTATCAAGTACAGATTATATCGGCCACCAGTTTGCCCCGAATTCAATAGAGATCGAAGATTGTTATCTGCGGCTCGACCTCGAGATCGCATCGCTGCTCAGGTATCTTGACGAACGTTATGGCAGGGATAACTACTTGTTCTTTTTATCTGCCGACCATGGCGGCGCACATAATACCACGTTTCTTTCTGACCTGGATGTACCTGCTGGTGTACTTTCAGGTGCATTCGGAGCTGATTTAAATGAATATCTTAAAAAAAATCTGGGGGTAGATTCATTAATTCAGGGCCTTGCAAACTACCAGGTATTTATCAATTATAATAAACTGGCTAAATCGGGGATGCAAATAGCCAATGTGAAGAAAGTAATAATGGATTGGCTCAATAAACGGCCTGAGGTTGCTTATGTGATTGATATGGACAATATGGATGGTACACCTGTACCTGAACCAATTAAACAAATGGCTGTAAATGGGTACAACAAAAACAGAAGTGGCATAATTCAAATGGTGCTCAATCCGGGATGGTATGAAAATGGAGGTAAAACCACCGGTATGACACACGGCAGTTGGAATCCTTACGACACACATATCCCATTGCTATGGTACGGCTGGCACATACCAAAAGGGGAGACCAATAACCCTTACAATATGACTGATATCTCTGCAACCCTTGCAGCATTACTTCATATACAGACGCCAAACGGATGCATAGGAAAGCCAATAACCGAAATTGCCAACTATAAGCACTACGGAGACAGATAGAATGAAATAGTATTATTGGAACTCGTTTTCAGAACCTCTGACTAATAATGCCAGCCCTTGATCATTTTGGCATTGAGTATGGAGGTATTGTGCAGATTCAGTATGTCATTGAATTCGCGCCATGACTCTTCTTTGAAATTATAATACCCCAGGCAGGTCTTACCATTAAGCATATGTATCCGTATCCATTTGCTGTTATTTGAATTCGGAAAACGTTCCGGCATAATGTTTATTTTCTTCAACAGATCCTGTGCTATCTCCATACTTTATTTTGAAATGTTGCAAAAGGTAAGCTTTTTATTTCAATTATTCTGAATTTGAATAATTTATATAGCTAAACATTTATAACCGCCAATTATTTTTTTTCATTACTTTCGGCCCAATCTATAAACCATATGAAGAGATTAGATGTTATCAAATCGCTCATGAAGAGCAAAAAATTAAACAATTACCTGGAGGTTGGCGTTTCAAACGGCCATGTTTTTTTCCGGATCAAAAGTTCATTTAAAGTTGCTGTAGACCCCAGTTTTGCATTCGATAAAATGAGGGTAATGGGAAAGCTTTTTGTTAATCCCTACAACGTATTTAATCGGTATTTCGAGACTACCAGTGACGACTTTTTTCTGAAAAATGCTAAACGGGTTTTCGAAAATAAGAAACCCGAATTGATACTTATTGACGGCATGCATGAATATGATTTTGCCCTTAGAGATATAGAGAACACACTCAATTACATGTCTGATAATGGTGTTATAGTGGTGCACGATTGTAATCCGCAGACCAAAGAAGCCGCCAGCTCATACAAGGAATATGCCGAAGGGAATTACAGCCGTTTCTGGAACGGGGATGTATGGAAGGCAATATTACACCTGCAATGCCACCGTAAAGACCTCAATGTTTTTGTACTCGATGCCGATCATGGTTTGGGTATAATAACCAGGGGAGTTCCGGATCAGGTTCTGAATTTCAGCCAAAAGGAAATCGAAGCCTTTACCTATGAAGATTTTGAAAAGAGCAGAGCATCCTGGATCAACCTGAAGCATCCCGACTATTTCTACGATTATTTTAAGATTGATAAGTGATTTTAATTTATGTCTGTTTTTGAATCTGCTTTTTCAGTCCCCTCTGTTTGATTTTTTTTACTAATCACATGTACACGAATACTTCTATTGATTGACAAATTCATAAGGTATTGTTGCTAAACTAAACAACCCCGGAAAATCCCGGGGTTGCCTGACAATTTATAGACTTAAGATTTATACCACTCCTGCATCATATGCCTGCTCGCCATGTATGGATGCATCAAGTCCGGCATTTTCATCCTCTTCATGCACCTTCACCTTGGTAATGAAGTTGATCACGGCCAGCATACCATATGTGAAAACGAACGCATAAATACATGCTCCAACCACTGCAATACACTGGTGAATAAAGAATGTGCCGCCGCCATTTATCAATCCATCAGCACCCGTAGCATTAACAAGTTTTGATCCAAATACACCAAGAAGTATAGTTCCCAGGCATCCACCTACGCCATGTACACCCCAAACGTCCAGGGCGTCATCCCAGCCCATACGGTTCTTGAGCGATACAGCGAGATAGCATACCGCACCCGATGCAATACCAATAGATACCGCCGAACTAAGTGTAACATATCCTGCCGCAGGTGTAATGGTTGCCAATCCGGCAACAGCACCGGTAAGCAGGCCTACAAATTTTGGTTTCTTAACCAGGCTCCACTCAATAGCCAGCCAGGTAATAGCAGCAAATGAAGCGGCAACATCGGTATTGATAAACGCCTGGGCTGTAATAGCATCTACATCAAGTTCGCTACCTGCATTGAACCCATACCAGCCAAACCATAAGAGCCCTGTACCTATAGCTATCAATGGAATACTATTAGGTGGTGATTCTCTGTCGCGGCGTTTACCTACATAAATTACTGATGCAAGGGCTGCAAATCCTGCTGTGGCATGAACTACAATACCACCGGCAAAGTCGCGTACACCCCACTGGTACAAAAGACCATTACCCCAGATCATATGGGCAAACGGGTAGTACACCAGGACCTGCCAAACCACCAGGAATACCAGGTAAGCCTTAAAGGTAATACGGTTGATAAAGGCTCCGGTAATAAGCGCTGGTGTGATGATGGCAAACATCATCTGGTAAGCAAAGAATACGAACTCCGGCATTTTATTGTTGCCGGGGAATGGGGTATTCAGATCCACACCCTGCATGAAACACTTATGAAAATCACCTATTACTCCACCCAGCTCATTGCCGCTGAAACAGAGCGAATAACCGCAGATGTACCACATAATGGTGGTAATTCCCATTGATACAAAACTCTGGATCATAATACCCAGAATGTTTCGTTTGCCCGCCAGACCTCCATAAAAGAATGCGAGCCCGGGGGTCATTAACATTACAAGACTTGTGGCAAGGAGCATAAAGCCCGTTGAGCCGGTATCAAAGTTTGGCATGATTGGTATTTTTTTTCAGGTTAAAAATGTATTTGTTTAAAATTCTTTATAACTGATTAACTATGGTACTAAGATAATGGGTATTACGATCAATTCAGCTTATTCGCTTTTCCTGGTTGCAAAACTTTTCAGCAGGTCAAAAGTTACACCGGCATTAAGCATAACTTCAATTCGTTTATTGTCGGATGTGCCATTGTTGATGAAAATATACTGGTCCTTATCCATTGCTATTAACCGACTTTCAAGCCTGATATATGATTCTTCAGTTGGTTTGTATTCCAGGCCTGCTGTAGCGCCCCAAAGTTTATACCCTGTGAGTTTTCCGGTTTTGTCAAGAAGAACACCTGACATAATACCATTAGGATCGCTGAATACTTCTGCTCTGCCATATACGGCACACCTTTTAGCTGCCTGATATTTTAAGGTTGCCAGGGCACTCCACATGGTAGCGCTTTCAGTACCTGACTGAAGGTCGGAATTTTGCTGCATACAGAAATCCATACCTGTCTGTACTGTTATCTTTTTATGCTTGTAATTCAAAAATGCATTCTGATGTATCCTCAGATGGGCAGGGCCTGTGTAGGCAACCGGATTATCATCGCCTATATAGTTGGTATAACCTATACCGGTATTATCATTGATAGCATAAGTTACTCCTGCTCCAAATGATTTCTGATTGTTATTGTCAACAAACATACCATAACCATTCAGCAGAAAAAGATTGATCTCCAGTTTCCTGGTAGGATCAAAATTGAGGCGCAATCCGCTTTCAAATGGAGGCTCATAGAATGTGCCTACTGTTATGGAACTGGTTAAGTTCTCACCAGGAAGCAGAAACTCGGTACCGAAGTGGGTTCTGAACATTCCCGCATCTATCCAGAATTTACTGTTTACCTTAAAGCCTACATGAGCTTCCATCACATTGTTGTATGGAGCCGGCGCCCAGGTGCAGGCTGCAAAGTCGCCAAAGGAGAACACAGCAGCAGCCCTTACCTTTTCTGCATTATACAGCATCGATAGCATAGCCGTATTCAAAGACGGGCTATTGTTCCTGGGAGATGTATTGGGCCACTTCTGGAAATTTCCCGGTCCTACCGAATCTGAATAGTAAGCATAATACCCATCTACATAACCTGTTATAGAAAATGTGGAAACAGTATCAATTTTTTGGGCGTTTGAAGTTGTTGTGAACAGAAAAAGAAAAACGAGGTAGTATAAAAATTTTTTCATCAATGTTGTTTTGGATTCTTGTGTTTATGAACGAAGAAAATAACTCCCCCCATCTTACTTGTACTATTCCATTTTTATTTCGTTGCAAAAGTCTTTATCCCGAAAGCTTTCGGAATAAAGATTTTACGCCTCATAAAACATGCCTTCGCTAAAGCTATGGCAGCTAATAAAAGAAATATAACTTCGTAATATGGTGGAACTTATTTCGTCAACGTTCCTTAATGGATAACAAACCTAAAAATAATGTTGATAAAAGTCAAGGTAATTCGATAATTTATTTTGTCCTGAAAATGTTGAGAATACGAAGAAAATAAATGACCGAAATGTCCTTTTAAGCACTGCGCTTTTTGGGTGTTATAAATCAATTACTTAACAGCATTATGCGTATCCGCTCAAAAAATATTTCCTTTTTGTTGACCTGCTGTTGGTCTGGAGAAAGCTTTTTGTAATATACAATGGGAAATACCTTGCTGTCTTCAAAGTATGGCTTTTTTGCTATTCTCAGCAAAATCCCGTTAGCGCTAAAAGGGGCGGTACTAACGGGATTAGGACCGCACTTAAGGGTTGTTATTATCAATTAGGTTGTGTGCAGTAAGGAGCGAGATGCGCTACGCGAGGTTGTTGGTGGGGAGCACCAACTGCGGCGGACACCGGAGCAGGAGAAAGAATGCACTTAAGCAGCAGTTGTAACCTTATCCTTCAACAAGGATTTTACACCGTTAGTAAAAGATCCATACTTTTTGATGATCTTCTGATAGTCCTCATCGGTTAGTTTTACTGACCTGTTGGTGGCAATCCGCGCCTTTTTGGGAGCTCCTGCTCCTGCGCGTATGCCGCCTTTTTTCTTTATCACATCAAAAGCCTCCGAAAATTCGAGACCTGTTTTATTGGCATAAGCATCAGCAGCTTTTATTTCATCCAGAGCGCCTTTCAATTCATCAAGAAATACTTTTTTATTTCTTGCTTTCTTTTTATTATCAATATCTATACTCATTTCAGGTATGTTTTATTGCTCAGAATAAATTTTCCAAATCCGAATCCGATATATTTTCCAGATCCGATTTATCGTAAATGGCAGCCAGAATTACCGTTTTAGCTACAACTTTCACCATAGTAATAACACGGGCTCCGCCCGATTTCCCCTTGCCTTTAGATTTTATAGCCAAACGTACTTTATACAGATCATTACCTAGCCCATCGCCTTGAAATGGATTTTCGGCCAATGAAGCACGTAATGCTTTAATGTCTGTCATAATCGAAGCATACTTTTTACTCAACCGCTTAGCTTGCTTATCAAAACCCGTTGTTGTGTTTGTATGGTATGCCATCCCTTTTAGCTGAAACAAAGATAAATCAATTTTAGATTATTGTCAACACCTTTTTCAATAAGCTGGTGCCTAACACTCTAAGTTGATTTTGAGAATAGGCTTGGACGCATTAATGTCTGAATCGCGGATTTAGGGGATTATGCACCTTCGCTGAAAAAGCTATGGCGCACGAAGTATGATTTCGCTGATTGTCCACCCTGATTGTCGCCGAGTCCGTCACTTTGGGACTAATTATCAGGCTGAAGTAGTTTTTGAGACTGCCCCCCGCCAGGCAATTATATAAGCTTTTGTTCTTTGAATGCCGTCTGAGACGGAGTATTATTTGCAGTTCCTGATGCGCTTCGCTAACATCAAGGAACAACATTTTTTGAAGACCTGGAACAACCCGGGGGGATACTTTTTCTAGCTATTTATTTCAGTCATTATCAACATTAGCTCTTTTAATACAGTTTTCGCTCTCGGTATTCTTCTATAATTTATGTATTCTAATAATTTTTCCGGCATATCTTCAATATAGATAAGATATATCGAATAAGTAATGCATGCTCCGCATCCAATCACATCAGGTTTATTATTATTAAATAACAAAAATTTTATACCAAAATCAATAATCAGTTTCCTCTTGTTTTGAATGAAGAATTTGATTCTTTCTGGAGATACTCCAGAATCCAATATTTCTCGTTTTACCATATCAAACAATATTGGAGATTTATCAACACTGCAATTTGACTTTAATGCAATCTCATTATTTATTTCCTGGAACACATTACTGTAAAATATTGTATCTAATTCTTCCTCCTTAATCATATAATTTAATTATTATATTTATAAACTCAATTCATGAAAATATAACTCGTTCTTATTGATGGACCTATTACTTAATGTTCCCAAAGCCAAAGTTCTAGTAAATTAATATAATTATGTGGATCTGAGCCTAATCTTCCATAATTATAATGAAGTTCCATGAATACATATATTTCTTTTATTTCCTTACTTTACATAATTCTCACTCTTACTTTTCCGGATAGTACTTTTCCATTGTACATCAATTTCAAATGCTTTCCGTTTATGGTAATTCATCTCGGATATTGGTCAGACTTAGTTGCTGTACGCTGATTTCCGCCGAGTCCATCAACTTTAGGGCTATTTATTAGGCCGAAATAGTTTTTGAGACTCGGCTGGGACTCAACCAATTCCTGAAGTGCCTTTTGCCCACTGCCAACTTTGTGAATTAGCCTTCAAACCTGCAAATAGTGCTATAGAAAACACAAAAACCAATATGGCGTTTTTCATTGGCATATATTTTATATTGTAAAGGTAAAGGAATCTTCAGCTCAAAATTCGAACTGGTGGTATTTCCTTTCTGTTGAAGTTAGTGAAGTCTCCTGCAAAGAATAATTTTACCCTCCCTACCCATAAAAATAACCCATGGTTTTAGTAATTTCATGGTGAAAACAGAGGCACGGGTATCAATCAAAAAATTGGTTTTATGAAATTGGTAGTGTTAACAGGTGCGGGTATAAGCGCGGAAAGCGGCTTGAAAACCTTCAGGGATACTGATGGGTTGTGGGAAGGGTATAATATAGATGATGTGGCTACGCCGAGGGGATGGCGGAAGAATCCGGGGCTGGTGCTGGACTTTTATAATATGCGGCGGAAGGATGTGCTGAATGCCCAACCCAATGCGGCCCATATGGCCCTGGCTGAGCTACAGGAAAAGTATGATGTGCATATAGTGACCCAAAACATAGATGACCTGCATGAAAGGGCAGGCTCGAAGAAAGTGATGCACCTGCATGGCGAGATACTGAAGATGCGCAGTGATAAAAACACCAATAAATTGTACAGGATAAAGGGTGACATCAAACTGGGCGACCTGGCAGAGGATGGGGGGCAATACAGGCCTCATGTGGTTTGGTTTGAAGAGCCTGTACCCATGATAGAATCGGCCATTCCGATTATGTATGATGCCGATATTTTTGTGCTCATCGGCACATCGCTGGTGGTATATCCTGCGGCAGGGCTGGTAGATTATGTAAAGGAAAAGGTGAGTAAGTATGTGATAGATAAGAACATACCACCCGTAAGCAAGTATAAGAATGTGATACCCATACAAAAGCCGGCTACTGAAGGTATAGCCGATCTGATGAAATTACTGCTGTGATATTACAGAATACCCTGTGAGGCCCTGATTATCCGGATCATTTTTAAAGCCGTTACCGCAGCTTCCTCACCTTTATGGCCATGAGCGCCGCCCAGTCTTTCCCAGGCCTGGTCTTCGTTGTCAAGGGTAAGAACGCCAAAAATTACAGGTACAGGAAGGGTAAGGTTGAGTTGAACTATGCCGTCTGTGACCGCTTTGCTTACATATTCGAAATGAGGTGTGCCGCCCCTGATAACTGCGCCAAAAGCGATTATAGCCTCGGGTTTGTCATCCTGGTCTTTGCATTTTCCCCAAAGGTGTTTGCAGGCAAATGGCAACTCGAAGCAACCGGGCACAGCAATGTTTTCGATGATCTCGCCGGAAAACCGGTGAATGATCCCTTCGCAGCCATTTACAAGTTCACGTACTATTTTATCATTCCACTCGGTATGAACAATGGCTACTCTCGGCAACTTCAAGGTTTCGAGTTGGTGCGTGTCCAATAAACTAAAACTGTTTTGCGATAGTGCCATAAAAAAAATCCCCTTTTTATCGGTAAAGATAAAAAGGGGAAAGTTATAAAAAATGAAAATGAAGAATTTAGTTCAATTCGCCAAGGCGGGCAAGTTCCTTATCCATATCGCGGGCCTGAATACTTTTTGGGTATTCATCACGGATGCGTTTGAAAGCGGCTTTAGCTTCAGCAGCGTTGTTGGATGCTTCGTAAGCCAATGCCAACTGGTATAAGAACATTGGAGTAATCAGGTTGTCTTCTTTATTGCTGGTTGCTTTTTTGAAACATTCGATGGCATGAGCGTTATCCTTTTCTTCCATGTAAGCTTCGCCAAGAAGGCCATCGGCCATATTGCCAACAGAAGTTCCCTTGCCATTAAATTCTTTAAGGGACTTGATGGCATTTTTAAAATCACCCATTTTCAGGTAGCATGCCCCTTCATAATAATAAGCGAGATTTCCTGCGGCAGTACCACTATATTTTGTTTTGATTTTAGTGAAGCCCGGGTTTTTACCATCACCATTCAGTGCAAGATTCAGAGAATCGGCAGCAAAGAATAATTGAGGGTAGGAGAGGGCAGTAGCTGCTTTTTCTTCGTTTGGTCCCTTGTAAAGCTTGGTATAAACAAAGTATAAAACGACTACAGAGATAACGACAGTACCAACTGTAGTTATTATTTTTTTGTTTTTCTCATAAAGCGCCTGCACATTTTCCAGTGGGTCGGTTTCAGGTTCTTGTCTTGTAGGTCTTTCTACTCCGGGTTGGTTTCTTGCTGAATTTGCCATAATCTGATTTTTTAACCCCAACCCCTGAAGGGGCTTTTCTATTCCGGGGCTGAGTTTTGTTTATTTTCTGGTTAGTATTAAAATTTAATTTTCGTTTTTTAGTGAAGCCCCTTCAGGGGTTTGGGGTAATTAGTCTGTTATAAACGGGTACTCTTTATCGGCATAAATGTCTTTATACAATTCACTATCATCAGGGAATGGGCTTTCTTCAGCAAACTGAACAGCTTCCTCCACCTCGAATTTTACTTTTTCGTTAATCATGTCAATCTGCTCCTGAGTAGCAAAGTTATTCTCCATGATCGTCTTCAGCACCTGGTTGATCGGGTCTTTTTCTTTATATTCTTCCAGCTCTTCTTTAGTCCGGTATTTAGCGGGGTCGCTCATAGAGTGACCGCGATAGCGATAAGTTTTAATCTCAAGGAAAGTGGGGCCGCCACCTTCACGGGCACGCCTTACGGCACGTTCAATACCTTTGTGCACTTCCTCGCAACTCATACCATCTACACTGTCGCCCGGCATATCGTAAGCATCTGCGAGGCGGTAAATATCCAGCACTTTGGATGTACGCTCAACAGAGGTTCCCATGGCATAGAAATTGTTTTCGCAAACAAATACTATCGGCAATTGCCAAAGTACAGCCATATTGAAAGCCTCGTGTAAGATACCCTGCCTGGCAGCGCCATCGCCGAAAATACAAATGGTAGCCCTGTCGGTTCCATTATATCTTTCGGCAAACGCAATACCCGCACCAACACCTATTTGTCCGCCCACAATACCATGTCCGCCAAAAAACCTTTTTTCCTTAGAGAAAAAGTGCATACTGCCGCCTTTACCCTTGGTGCAGCCGGTAGCCTTACCATAAAGTTCGGCCATACATT
The DNA here is from genome assembly GCA_903903635.1 of uncultured Bacteroidota bacterium. Classification (GTDB taxonomy): domain Bacteria; phylum Bacteroidota; class Bacteroidia; order Chitinophagales; family Chitinophagaceae; genus Nemorincola. The sequence goes on along the minus strand of CAIUZK010000134.1, from coordinate 7,891 downwards.
CTTTGACACTAATCCCCTTTGCAATAGCCAGACCGTGGTCGCGATAAGCTGTAATCAGGTTGTCATCATCCCTTAGTGCAGTCATAGTGCCCGCAGCAATGGCTTCCTGACCAATATACAAATGACAAAATCCACGTATTTTTTGCATACCATATAGCTGTCCTGCCTTTTCTTCGAAGCGGCGCAACAACAACATGATCTCATACCAATACAAATATGTTTCTTTACCGAACGGTGTCTGCACTATTACGTAAATTTGTGCGAATTTATAAAAACTTTTGTTTCTATCCGCTGCTTTGAACACTTTAAATAAAATAACCTTACTGCAATACAGGAATTACGCCTCTGCAACATTTGATTTCAAGTGCCCGGTTTCGTGTATAACCGGGTCAAATGGCAGCGGGAAAACCAATTTGCTTGATGCTATATATTATTTGTGTTATACAAAGAGCTATTTTACAGCCTATCAGCAAAATAATGTACAAACAGGGCTGGATGGTTTCCGGGTTAGCGGATCATTTTGCAGAGTCGGGAAAGCGGAAATAATCAGTTGTAAATGGAAGGCAGGGAAAAAAGAAATATATAATAATGATGTAGAATATGAGAAGCTGACTGATCATATAGGATTATATTCGGCAGTAATGATAGCTCCTGATGATACGGAGTTGATAAACGGGGGGAGTGAACTACGGCGTAAATGGGTGGACAGCATACTGGGGCAGGTAGACAAAAACTACCTGGAGCGGCTGATGCACTACCAAAGGATATTGTTGCAACGGAATGCATGGCTTAAGAATCAATTTTATAATCCATCATCCAATCGGACGGAACTTGAGTTTTATGATGCTGAACTTTCGGCTGATGGGGCATATATACATGCTCAGCGCAAAACCTTCCTGACTCAGTTTCTGCCCCTGCTCAATGATTTTTACCACAGATTGTCGGGAGGGAAGGAGCCCTTGCAGGTAAATTATACCAGTGATCTTGCCATAAAACCGCTTAAAGACTGGCTGGCAGGCAATCTGCAGCATGATCTTCGCTACCAGCGGACCCTGAGGGGTATACATAAAGATGACTGGGATTTTAACTTGAACGAACTGCAGTTGAAGCAATTTGGCTCACAGGGGCAGAAGAAAAGTTTCCTTTTTGCATTGAAGCTGGCTCAATACACCTACCTGAGCAATGTGCTGGGGCATCTGCCTATTTTATTGCTTGACGATATATTTGAGAAACTGGATCAAAGCAGGATGGAGGCATTGCTTCGCATTATAAGAAGCGAAGGTTTCGGGCAGGTGATACTAACCGATACCCACCCAGAACGCATAAAGCAGGCTTTTGGGGAAGGGGCTGATGTGGGGTTTATTTATTTGTGATGAAAAGAAGTTAATTTTGTAAAAATGCCATTCTTATGAATATTGAATTAGAAAGACGGCAGATAATTGAGGCGTTAAGCCATGTAGATGATGAATGGATTTTAAACGAAATAAAGCGATTATTAGGCTTAGATGTTGAGGATGAAGTGCCTGAAGAACATAAGCAGATATTGGACGAACGGATTAGGGAATATGAATCGGGACAGATGAAAACAGTTGACTGGGAGGATATCAAGAAAAGGTTATCCATCGTATAAATATTAGAGGCAAGTTTACACCTGTTTATTCTGAAAATGTATAGCAAGATTTCGAACGTACCATATATTTATACGCAACAGTAGTACAAATTAAAAGACAGATTTTTTAAGTAGGTTGCAGCGGCAATCGATTTTTTACAATGATATTTTCATCGAAACTAGTAGAGGACGCGGTACAGGAATTTTCGAGGTTGCCGGGTATAGGCAAAAAGACAGCTTTGAGGCTGGTACTGCAATTATTGAAGTTGCATGAATCGGAGGTGGATCAGTTTACAGGGGCTATTTCGAGGATGCGCCATGAGGTAAAATTCTGCAAGGAGTGCCATAACGTTTCGGATAGTGAGATATGCGGTATTTGTGTGAACAGGAGCCGGAACCATAGCCAGGTGTGTGTGGTGGAAACCATACGGGATGTAATAGCAATAGAAAGCACCCAACAATATAACGGTTTGTACCATGTGCTGGGTGGTATCCTTTCGCCGCTTGATGGCATTGGGCCGGAGCAACTTAATATTGCAACACTGCAGAACAGGGTAAAAACTAATGAGATCAGTGAGATCATAATGGCGCTTAGCCCTACGATTGAGGGAGACACTACCGTATATTTCATTGCCCGACAGCTAAAGGATGTGCCGGTAACCATTACTACCATAGCGCGTGGCATTTCGTTTGGTGGTGAACTGGAATATGCCGATGAGATGACATTGGCGCGGTCAATAGCTAAGCGGCTGCCGATAGATAATTACGTAAATGTGAGTGGTAAGTAGTAGAATTAATGGTGAATCTGGTATCCTGATAATAAGTATAGATCTAACCTGAATTTTATTAGAACAGGATAACTGAAGCTGCTATTTTATCCTTTTTAGAATTTTATTCAATATCATATTCAGACCGGTCATGACAACAGCAAAAATTAAGGAGGAGATAAGATTTATATGAGGGACTGATCCGCCATTTTTGTATTTTATATAGCCGAATATGGCTATGCTAATAATAGACAACAGCCACCAAAAAAGCAATTCTGCCAGTATTTGTTTCCTTCTAAGTGCAGTCATAGTATTATTTTGTTGGATAAAGATAAAAAAAGGCACAATTTTTCAAACAAAGCCCACCCAAAAAACATTTATATTTCAATCTCTCCCTTAAAAACAAATTGTGCAGGCCCGGTAAGCACTACCTCTTTAGCTGTATTTGGTGTGTCTTTGTGAAAGGTAACCGATAATTTACCGCCTGGGGTTTCTATATTAGTCTCAAATTGGCCTTCAAACAAGGCTGTTGCAGCAATGGCAGCGGCTGTAACGCCTGTACCGCAGCTTAGCGTTTCATCTTCCACTCCTCTTTCGTATGTTCTTACAGCAAGTTTGCCATTATTTAACTGAACGAAATTGACATTGATACCAGCAGGATGGAACTCTGGCTGGTTTCTGATCTTCCGGCCTTCCTGCACTACATCCACAGCCTTTACATTGCTTACGAATTTTACATAATGAGGCGAGCCGGTATTCAGAATAGTATGGTACTTGTGTATGGTAATGTCTGAAACGTTCTGCATTTGCAGGCTGATGTTGCCATTGCTATTCAAGGTAGCGGTATGTGGCCCGTCGATAGCTATAAACGAAGCCATGGAGTCTGTAAGGCCCAGGCTCTTAGCAAATGCTACCATGCACCTGCCCCCATTACCGCACATAGTGCTTTCATTGCCATCTGAGTTGTAATAAACCATCCGGAAATCATAGCCAGGTTCATTTTGCAGCAGCATCAATCCATCGGCGCCAATACCCATGTGCCTGTTGCAGAGGTGTGCTATCTGCTCCTGAGATAAACGCAATATCGCATCACGGTTATCGAACAGTATAAAGTCATTGCCTGTGCCGTGGTATTTGAAAAAGGTCATAATAGCCGGTATAAATTGCAGTAGCAAAGATAATATTAACTATGGCCTGTTTTATCCTGTATTTTATATCATCCGACAGCTTTCATAAGATAGCAGCCGGATGATAATGCGGTAACCGGGCCTCAACTATACAGTAATTGCTAATTTCTTTTTCAGATGCAACAGCATTTCAGCGGTCATCTTATCCAGGTCGAAATCATTTTTCCAGCCCCAGTCGTTACGTGCCGCGCTGTCATCAATGCTCTTAGGCCAGCCATCTGCTATAGCCTGACGGAAGTCGGGGTGATAGTCGATAGTGAAATCAGGAATGTGTTTTCTGATGGATTCTGCAATTTGCTTTGGGGTAAAGCTTATGGCTGAGATATTGTAGGCCATGCGGGTTTTAAGTTTATCGGCTGGTGATTCCATCAGTTCAATTGTGCCCCTGATAGCATCATCCATATACATCATGGGCAGGCAGGTATTTTCGGAAAGGAAGGAGGTGTATTTCTTGTTTTTAAGCGCCTCGTAATAAATTTCAACGGCATAATCAGTAGTGCCGCCGCCTGGTTCAGATTTCCAACTGATAAGGCCCGGATAGCGGAGGCTACGCACATCCAGTCCCCAGCGCTGATTATAATACTGGCACCACAGTTCGCCGGCATATTTGCTGATACCGTAAACAGTCTGAGGCTCAATAATTGTTTTCTGAGGAGTTTGATCGTGGGGTGTGCTATGGCCAAAAACAGCCATAGAACTTGGCCAGTAAATTTTAGTGAGTTTCTCCTGTACGCCAAGATCGAGTATATGGATCAGGCTTTGCATATTTATTTCCCAGGCTTTATGAGGCGCTTTTTCGCCGGTAGCCGATAGTAGTGCAGCCAGGAGGTATATCTGGGTAATACCTTCTTTTTTTACCAGTTCGCGGGTGCCATGCGCATCCATTGCATTAAGGACAACATACGGGCCACTATCGCTCAACAAGGGATGAGCATCCCGGATATCAGAAGCAATCACATTGTCATTGCCATATAATTTGCGGAGCGCTAATGTAAGTTCAACGCCAATCTGTCCGCCGGCGCCTATGATAAGTATTTTTTCCTGTTTCATTTTCTTATAGTCTTATGTGAAAAATAGAAAAATGTAGTTTAATTATTGTACCTATTATAGTAAGCCTGATGGGGTTGGTAACATTACTGATCAGGCGCTAAAATCATGCGTTGTCCTTTATCAGTTGTATGAAATCATCAAACAAATATCTTGAATCATGTGGTCCCGGAGTAGCTTCAGGATGGTATTGAACAGAGAAAGCAGGTTTGTTTTTAACCCTTATTCCTTCAATCGAGCCATCGTTGAGATTAAGATGCGTTACTTCAATATTATCGCTGTTCTTTAACGCTTCAGGATCGACCCCAAACCCATGGTTTTGGGTGGTTATCTCAGATTTGCCGGTAATAAGGTTTTTTACCGGGTGATTTAATCCCCTGTGTCCGTGGTGCATTTTAAAGGTAGGGATATCATTGGCCCTGGCAAGTAACTGATGTCCGAGGCAGATACCGAAGAATGGTTTATTGGTAGCCAATATTTCCTTAACTGTATCAACGGCATATTTCATTGAAGCAGGGTCGCCGGGGCCGTTTGAAATAAAATAGCCGTGAGCGCCAAATTTTTTCAATTCAGAAAATGGTGTTTTTGCCGGGAATACTTTCAGGTATGCATTTCGTGCAACAAGGCAATCGAGTATTTTTATTTTTACGCCATAATCCATTACAGCTATACGGATAGGGGCATCGGGATTGCCTAAACAATAAGGTTCTTTTGTAGAAACCCGGGATGATAATTCAAGGCCCGACATATCCGGGACTTTATCCAGTTCAGCCTGCAGGCGCTCAACATCTGATAATTCGGTAGAGATAATACAGTTCATCGCACCCTTTGCGCGAATGTGTTGAACCAACGCCCTGGTATCTACATCATAAATGGTTACGATGTTGTTTTTAATGAGGTAATTTTCCAGACTGTCATCGGCAACCAACCTGGAATACCGATAAGCCACGTTTTTGCAGATAAGCGCACTTATTTTTACAGAGTTGCTTTCTACATCTTCTTTTTTGACACCATAATTGCCGATGTAGGCATTATTCATGATTAGTACCTGGCCGGTGTAGGAGGGGTCTGTAAAAACTTCCTGGTAGCCGGTCATGCCAGTATTAAAGCATATTTCGCCACCCGCTGTTCCCTTGGCTCCGAATGATTTTCCTTTAAAAAGTGTGCCATCCTTAAGCAGTAACCAGGCAGGTGCTGTATTTTGTATCTGAGTCATTGAAAAAACAAATTGTGCAAATGTAACTAAAATTCAAAAGTTAAAATTTAAAAAAGCATTGACGTGGATAAATAAGGAACAACATAACTTATGCTAATGTATTGGTGGAGTTCTTTATAAACAGCTAACGCAAATGTAAAAGCGGGAGCCAATTACTTTTTTGTGCCGGAGCGCTGGTAGTACTGCCTGATTTTGGAATACTTGACCAGTGCAGAGTAGGCGGAAAGCCGACAAATGACGTAACCATAAAAGCCATCGAGGAAACCAAGTTTTATAAAATAGCCGGAAATGAAATGCCAGATGGGTGAAAAAAATATTTTGAGAATACTGGCATTCTTGCCTTTGGAAACAGCATCGAGGGCGGCAAGCTCAGAATATTTTTCAATTTTTCCCAGGTGTTCGGATATGGATGAAAAGCTATAATGCAATAAATCTCCTTTTAAGATTCCTTTAGGTTCATTGTCATTATTTGCTTTCCAGAATTCATGAACTTTTTTTTCAACCCAGCTTCCTTTTGTGCGATTGAATAGCCGGGTTTGCCTATCAGGATACCAGCCACAATGCCTGATCCATTTTCCGCAGTAATTGGTAATACGCGGAATGCTGTATACGTTATATGCTGCCGGATTGTTTTTGAATTCACTGATACTTTTGATCAGTTCAGGAGACAGAGCTTCATCAGCATCTAAAGATAATATCCAGTCGTGTTTTGCTTTATTTGAGGCGAAGTTTTTTTGTTCGCCATAGCCAACAAATATATTATGTACAACCCGCGCATCATAGCGGGCTGCTATAGCCAAAGTCTGATCGGTTGAATTACTGTCAACAATAATGATTTCGTCTGCAATCTCAATTATCGAATCAAGGCACCGGCCAAGATTTTTTTCCTCATTAAAAGTGATAATAACAACGCTGATTTCGATCATCTGGTGTCGGTAATTAATACAAATAGCTCATAAAGGTAAATGCAAAATGCCTTAATTATACTTAACACGGGATAAACAAATACATTAATTCTAACCACAAAGGGCACAATGGTAATCACAAAGGCCACAAAATCGGAAAGATATAACAATCAGGGGCACAAAGTGCGTTTTTCAGAAAGGCAATTTTTATCCCGTTTCCAGTATAAAAGATGCTGAGGAACGAAGGAAATAACTCCCACTCTCTTACTCGTTCTATTACCTCGATCATAATCATTTTTATTTGTCCCGGTGAGGGCTTTGCCGTTCCATTTTTATTTCGTTGCAAAAGTCTTTATCCCGAAAGTTTTCGCATTAAAGATAGAGCTGCGCTCGTACCCTTGCGGGCATGCCTCATAAAACATGCTTTCGCTAAAGCTATGGCAGTTAATAACATGCCTTCGCTAAAGCTATGGCAGTTAATAAAAGAAATATAACTTCGCAATATGGTGGAACTTATTTCATCAACGTTCCTTAGGTATGCATGTTTGAAAAACAAATAAATTTTATTGGCGGAGTATTAAAACAGGGGGTTAAACAATCGTTTGATGTTGTTAAGGTATGGTTAATGCTGAAATCAGGATAAAAGTTTTTGGCGTAACAAAAATTCAAGTTGCTCATTGGAGAGGCTTAATTTTTGGGTAATTTCTTTTTCCTCCAATTTTTGTTTGTAAACTTCATACGAATCTTCAATAGCGGCTTCCAGTTCGGCAACGTCCCACGGTTTAGAGAGATAGAGCGCAATTTTGCCCTTATTTATTGCATCGATAACAGCGTTCATGTCAGCGAAACCAGTAAGCAGAATCCTTATTGGATCAGGGAATTCAGTAAGTATAGACTCAAGAAACTCTACACCAGTCATCTGTGGCATTCTCTGATCGGTGATGATAATATTAACCGTATTGTTGCGTAAAATTTTAATAGCCTCCTCACCACTTATAGCAGTAAGGACATGGTATTTTATTCTGAACGCAGCTTTAAATGAGATAAGGTTATTTATTTCATCATCGACATATAGTATAGAAATTTTATTCATCGCAACAAATATACATGCAAAGTAAGAAAAATAATGAAAGAAAACCTATAACTTTGTTCATAATCGG
>CAIUZK010000133.1 GCA_903903635.1 uncultured Bacteroidota bacterium | reverse complement strand
GAAGGGATTACATGTTTATAGAAACAACCAAAGACCCTACACCGATGCCGGAGGTATCGCATGTCCTGAAGCTCAACCGAATATCTGGATCTAATATTTTGATAATCAATTATTAATACTCCGAACTGACGTTAAAATAGTGGCAAAGAGGATATGCCGAATGTATAATTCTTATTTCTTACATGCTATTACTATACCTAGCCGGCTACGGCAAGCGATGTAGGAAGTATCACAGTAAATGTACTTCCCTTGCCCACCACGCTTTCCACTTTTATCTTGCCGCTGTGGGCATCTACTATTGCCTTTACATAGCTCAGGCCCAGCCCGAAGCCCTTTACATTATGCAGGTTGCCAGTATGCGCCCGGTAAAATTTCTCAAAGATGCGCGACTGCGTTTCCTTGTCCATACCTATACCGTTATCCTTTATCTTTATCGATAGCATGCCATTGCCCGTATTCAGGGTCTGCACCTCAATATGCGGGGCCTCTTTCGAGTACTTCATGGCATTATCCAGCAGGTTGAAGATGATATTCGAGAAGTGCACATCATCCGCGTCTATTATATGGTTGGTAGCCGTAAGGTTCAGGCTGAGCGTACCGTTTTTCTCCTGTATCTGCAGCAGCATATTCTCTGCTACCTTGCTTATTATCTGGTGCGTATCCAGTTTCTGTATGTTAAGTTTTATCTCTTCTTTTTCCAGTCTTGCCGCCTGCAGTATCTTTTCCACCTGCTTGTTCATGCGCTTGTTCTCCTCCTTAATCATGCTGCTGTATATCTTTATCTTATCAGCATCATGAATCACTTTTTCGTTGGTCAGCGCATCTATCGCCAGCGATATGGTAGCCAGCGGGGTTTTTAGTTCATGGGTCATATTGTTGATAAAGTCGCTCTTTATCTCCGATAGTTTTTTCTGGTTGAAGAGGGTGCGCACCGTTACTGCAAATGCCAGCACAATTATCGTGGTAAACACGATAGATACAATGATCATCCAGCCCATTTCCCTGATGATGATGCCCTTGTCTTCCGGCACCGACAGGTACAGCACTTCCTGCTGCATGGCGCTTTTATCGTTGGCCAGTCCTATGTTGTACGAGTTCGGAATGTCTTCCTGCTTAAACCCATCCGATGAGAACACCGGATTACGGAAAATATTAAGAATGCAGAACTCAAAAGGTTGCTTGATTCCGTTTTGCCTCAGGGTGTTTTCTATAATGCCGTGCAGCTCATCGCGGCTGAAAAAGCCCTGCGTGGTAAAATTATTTTCCAGGTAGTAGGATCTGTCGCTTTTGTTAAACAGGTGAGTTTGTTGTTTGGTCATAAACTGGTCCTGTATCTCCTGCGCCGATTCATTAAGCGTTTTGTCGATAGCCCGCTGAAATTCATCGCGCCTCAGTTCCAGCGCCTTGTTGATCCACGACATCTGGATAAGCATGATGCCTGCAACCGAAAGCGTGATAAGCACAACAATAAGAGGGAATATCTTCTTCATTCAGCAACAAATGTACAACCCGCCACAGTTATACGGGTCAGGCAATATACGGATAAATGGTGATTTAACTACAATTTAGGGTATGGACCCCTGAATAGGAAATTTGAAATTCCCGCTTTGGAAATTATACTGAGAAAAAAGCCACTAATTTGGAAATTGGAAATTCCTACATTGGAAATTATACTGAGAAAAAAGCCACTAATTTGGGAATTGGAAATTCCTACGTTGGAAATTAATTGTTGTCCAGAGGTAATTACTACTCACCAGCTTCAGAGGCCATAGCACGCTTCTGCCACATCACATTATTGTTCAATTTTGGACTTTGGAATTTAGACTTTGGAAATTGGACTTTGGAATTTAAATATCTCCCTTAACCGGCTTCCTTTTCAGCAACAGGTAAAGAAATAAGCCCACAGCTACTGCCACCAGGCATTCGCCTGCCACCAAAGTATAACTACCATAAGGATAATGTTGAATCTTCATAATTGCACCGCCAAATACGAATAACTGGCTGATAATCAGTGTAACAATACCGGTATTTTTGATGTTCCTGAAACTGCATTCTGATTGTTCATTAGCCATACCATTAGTTTTATGTTATAAATTTTATCCAAATATAGTATAAATATTTTGATTCGGTTGGCTGTAGTCTTTAAAATATTCTTTGGTTTGGTGCTTAACTTTCAACTGAATAATAGTTAAGCACTATTTCCTCTATAAATAAGATAATTATAAATATTACTTAGGATGGCAGCCTACGATGTTAATGTGATGTCAAAGCTACTTAGGCTTG
>CAIUZK010000132.1 GCA_903903635.1 uncultured Bacteroidota bacterium | reverse complement strand
GAGCACTCAACTATTTTAGAGGGGTCACTTTACCGTGGAAAAGGAGGGTCACTTTGCCGCGGAATGGTGGGGTCACCTTCGCGCGGAATTAGGGGGTCACTATCCGCGTATTATCCAGTTAGGGTACATTCCATTAGTTATGTTATCGAAAAACTGTTGCCTCAAATCACCGGTGTTATGCGGCAATGGATTGCCATCGTTGTCAATCAATGGCATTGGATTCTCGAATATATCCATCATTGAACCTACAAATACCCTATGTAATGTATTTGCCGCCTTGGCTATCTTTTGAAATTTCAACAAATCAGTCCATGCAGATTTAATTTGGCGTCTCGGTCGATCATTTCCCCAAATGTCATAACCCCATCTGATAGAGCCTGCTGATGCAAAACATTTATCGCACCCTATTGTTATTTTTACACATCCCCACCATAGGTTTAGTGTCCGAATTGTCCATCCAATTGTCGTAAATTGTGCCATTTTATTTAATATTTAATTTGTGCTCCCTTCTGAATTGATTTTGCAGAAAGTAAAAAAGGTGAGAAATAATGTTGTTTCATTGTATTGCTGTTGCAGCGAATAATGTGAAGAGTGCAAAACCAAGATATTTTTGATATTACTGCTTGCGGAAGACAGGCAGTAATATCAAATTTACCCCGGCTAAGCAGCCCCTAACAACTTGGTCAATTCCCCAATTACGAAAATCAGCGCCTTTTGAGTTTCATTCGGCTCAATAGGTAATTTCACAGACTTTTCCATAACTGGTTCATCTCTTAGTCCAATTTCGTTTTTTGCGATTGATGCTTGTCCGACCTCATTTAACTTGGAGCCGCCATCCAACTGATCCAGGACTTTCTTTAACTCTTCGCCCAGTCGCTCATCTGACCATGTAGCCGCCTCTGCATTAAGTTGATCAATTTCCAATTCCTCAGCCGTTTTTGCAACAAATCCCTTGCGTGGCTTTCTTGTTTTTTTAGGAACAATTTCCTTAATAGGCTTTGCCTTTTTGCCACGAACAGCTGTATAATCTGGAATATCTAACCTATCATTTTCATTCATCTCAGTTTTCCCTTCCTCCTTACCCGCCAGATTGGGTGGTTTGAAAGGTGGTATAATAGGTTTTTCAGCGGAACTCCAAACCGGTACCACGGAAGGCTCACCAGCACGTGGATTAAATTTTGGTGCGAGCGGCTTTGCAAGGTTTAATATTTGGTGTGGCTTCCTTGCTTCCGTGAAAACTGGTTTTAATATTTCAGTTAACCTTCTTCTGTCGGGTAAACCCTTACTCGTCCATTTCAAATTTTCAGGGCCACCCACTGAAAAATCCGGATTATTGAATAACGCTGTCAGTTTAGCTTCATCAATATTTAAGGGTTTTACAATTCTCCGGAACAATTTAATGTCTTGTCTGTTTTTGCTAGTCATGCTTTTAGTTTTAACTTATTAACAATGGTATTCCGAAATAAAAAATAATCTTTTTACAGTGTTCAAGACCGTATATCCGTTATCGCTTTTATCCCAATAAAATAAAGAACTTCTTTCCTGTTTTCTTAGCGCAAAGATATCTGTAAATAACCAAATGAAAAGTTATCATTACTTATTATTAATTTCGTAAACACTTGTTATTAAAAGTGTTATCTGTCAAATTGTGGATTAGCGGATTCATCCGTCAGGATGAAGATGACGAGATTTTATACATCAATCTATGGAATAGAAGATTAATCTTGTAATCTTCGGATTAACGGATCAATCCGCTAGTCACCACATAAAAGAAAAAGAGCTGTTGACACTGCTATAGATGGCATATTTTGACCCAT
>CAIUZK010000131.1 GCA_903903635.1 uncultured Bacteroidota bacterium | reverse complement strand
TTACAGTAATTCTGACACCGTTTTTGTATTCAACTATTACTTTAATCGTTTTACTCCGTTGTATGTTTTCAATGTTCACGACGGTGATACTGTAACCTTGCCTGTACTGCCGTCTGAAATTAACCATTTATCATGGACATATGGTCCACCTTATCCTGATTCCATTTTTTCTTTTGTTGTTGATTCCGTAAGGATGGTATTATATGGTACGGCGACCTTAAAAACTATTTATAGCCGTTCCTTTGGCTCTCCTACGAAATATGTATATAGTTATGGCGGTGTTGACACTCTTGGTTCGTATGCAGAAAAAATTGGTTGCATTTCTATAGGGCTTATTCCATGGTGTTCCCCAAGTGCAAATTTATTAGATGAGAGTGAACAACCACAAGGCCAATTAAGATGTTACAGCGACTCATCGCTTTCCGTCCATATCGTTTCAGGAATATGCGGTCTTCCTGTTAATTCAGCTGATAATGTTGAAAATTTGAGAACAATATGTATTTCACCAAACCCAGTTAGAAATCATTTAGTCATCACGTCCACAGTAAAGATAAATAGTGTCAGCATCACCAACCCTTTAGGGCAGACCTTGTACAGCAATTACTATCATAATGAAGAAGTGCAGATAGATGTTTCCAACCTACCCACAGGTATATATCTCATCAAAATAAACGGCACTGAGGTGAGGAAGTTTGTGAAGCAATAGCCTCTCCAATATAATTTATCTACAGCCACCTTAACGGGTGGCTTTTTTGTTATGTCCCATCCTCAAATTATTTCTTAACAATTAAAATCAAAACAAATGAAACACTTCAAAAATTGTCGAACGCTCGACGAGGTGAAAGCCATGTACAAAACACTTGCAAAGCTGCACCATCCCGACCTTGGAGGCTCTACAGAAACAATGCAGGAAATAAATTCAGAGTATGCTTACGCCTGCGCACGCATATTAAAAGATGCTAATTTAAGCTCTGAAGAGAACGATGAAGGTATAAGGCTATCCGAGGAGTATCGCGCCGTAATCGAGCAGCTAATGCCCTTAGCGGGCATCCTGATAGAGGTTGTAGGTAACTGGATATGGGTTACAGGAGATACGAAACAAGTGAAGCAACAACTTAAAGATGCAGGTCTGTTTTTCGCATCCAAGAAACTTGCATGGTACTATCGCTCCATTGAATTCAAGACAAAGGGCGGTAAGAAAACGCTTGATGAAATCAGAGCGAAATATGGTAGTGAAACAGTCAACTCCAAACGCCGTAGTAATGCAATCCTAAATTAATTCTTAACCATCTAAAATCAAAAATTATGATACAGGAAATTAAAACTTTGAAAGACGTGGAAAAGTTTATTGAACAAATCGCAGGTGAAATAAACGATTTTCATCCGCTGGATGACTTCCACGATTATGTGTATCCTGATTCGCATATGCGCCGTTACTCTGATGAAGAAGCATCTAATAGGAATATACTTTTGGAATGGTGCTTCGATATTTGCACACAGCACACGGATGATTTATTTACTTATCTTCTCAACTTGTTTCAACTGGAAAAAGCAAGTTTGCAGTTTGAGCAGAAATAACATGCTGCCGCGAACAGGAGCAGGAGTACCAGTATCAACTGCAACTAATCTTGCCGCATCAGTTATTGAGCAAGTTCGCAAATTGTTATTTCAATCTCAATACTGGTCAATTCACAATCTTACTCAAAACTGATGTAAGTACCCCCAGAATATTTACCTTTACAAAGACAATTATTATTTCACCCGCATGTGCTATTGGTTGACAATAGTTCGACAATGTAAAACAGAAATAGCTGAAACTATTGCCAATAAAGCGTTTCAGAGGTCAACGCAACAGTTTCGTAAATTGTAGGTCGTCGGTTCGATTCCGATGGTTGGCTCTCTTCAAAACCAATACAGTAAAGGATTTCAAGGTTTTCCTAGATTAGAAGGTTAAATAGTAGTTTACTCAAAAATAACGACTTTTTAGCCTTGCTGTTTGACAACTGTTTGACAATATTGAATTGATACCCATGCAAACCAAAATAGCATGGTTATTACATTTAAGGTCTTATTAAATGAAAGAAGACAAAAGGCAGATTTAACTTATCCCTTAGTTGTTCGTGTTACTGTTGACAGGAAACTAAGAGAAATCCCATTAAACATTTACCTGCATCAAAAAGAATGGGATAAACCAAACAGCAGGGTTAAACCTTCATTCCCAAATGCCAAGCTTATAACGCAGAAAGTAACACAGGTCTTAAACAACACAGCAGGGAGATTAAAATAATATGCACTGGTTGTGATTTGCTTTCAATTTTTAGTAGCTTTCAGGTCTTAAACAAC
>CAIUZK010000130.1 GCA_903903635.1 uncultured Bacteroidota bacterium | reverse complement strand
ATTGTTTACAACATCACTGAAACCATGCTCCGACACAGGTATAAAACGCTAATGACGAGGCGGCTACTTCCGCTGAGCATTATACAAATGTCGGAATTAGTTCATTTCCATTGTTTTGGCGTAAGCCATTTTTTGCTCCGAAGGCATTTGATAATCAGTAGCCCAATTATTGCCCCCCCTCTCAATTATAACACGAATGTCCCGGCGTGCTTTTGTATACTGCACGGGGTAAAAACAGACATTTTTAAAAAATATATAAAAAATATGCATCTTTGTAAAACCTATTAAAGATGCGTACAATAAATCTCAGTGCGAATGAGATTGTGCAGCTAAATTACGAAAGATACCATTACACATCCCCATGTCCAAAAACGGATACATGCTTTGTATCTAAAAGCAACAACGAATTTTTCTAATGCAACTATTGGTTCGATTGTGTACTTGCACCGTACAACTGCTAGTTCAATTATTTCCTGCTATATGGAAGGAGGTTTTGCCGCCCTTTGTAAAGTTGAGTATGGAACTATACTCTAGCCGGGGTAAAAAACGACCTTTTTTTCATCAAAGAATTGGATATAACCGAAGACAGAAAATGGGGGTAATCTTTGATACGCTTATAAAAAAATGGTCAAAAATGATCCAATCTGCTTGTTATCAAAGGATTGACATTGCTACCTAAGTGCCTATACCTGTTTTTAACCCGGCATTCATCTCCGGGGCGCTTCCCTAAATTATCATTTGTTATGTTTTATCGTATGTTTTATAATGCTTTATGTATAGCAAATATACAACAACAAAACGAAACTACCAAACTTTTTTACCATGAATTTTTATCATTTTCAACCTGTTAAAGTAGAACTAGTGTCATTCTAAAATCCTGTTTATAAATAGGGTCAAATTCATCTTGTTCCAGCCTGCTACACGGCCCCGCTGCACTATGAGCTTGTTGTTGGCGGGATATTGGAGATAGTAGTAGAATACAAAACCACCGGGGTGGCTGGTCCAGCCCTGGATCTCTCCAAACCTCAGTACATTGAAAACAACGGAATCATTCCTTTTGCCAATGGTATAGAAACCATCGGAAAACTGTTGAAGATCACTGAGGTCGGTTTTATTGATTGTACTGTCAATAAGATTTGGATTGGAGGCCGTGAAATGATAATCGATGCCCGGCTTATGATCTAATATTGATCGGTATCCGATATCGAAACCGGAATCATTCTGCACCACTATGTACCATAACAGATTATTGAGCGGGGTGGGAGTGGCAAAGAAACGTTTTTCTGACTTTCCTGATCTGGCGAGACTTTCAGTCACCTGCTTGTTTATGTTTAGCTTAAAAATGATACCGGTAATCAGGTAGACGGCGCTGAGAGCAAGGGCAACTTTTGACCAGGGCAAACGTTTACTGCTTGTCTTGCTAAGTATAATCAGTGCTATCATAACAATGGCGGGCCAGATGCTAAACAGGGGATCGGCTACATACATGGTATTGAAGGATACCCTGTAATGACTGAAAGGCTCAAACCAGCCGGTGCCATAAACATTGAAGGCATCTATAAATATGTGGATGAAAACCTGCAGGCTCCAGAACAGCAGCCATTGCCTAGTGCTAAACTGATCGCGCGTAAATACCTTAACTGAAAGCCATGCCAGCAAGGGTGAAGTAATAAACAGGAATAAGAATGAATGAGTAATACCACGGTGTGCCAAAAGATCCTGTGTGGTGGGCATCCAGAAGGAAGCCAGAAAATCTATGTCGGGAATATTTTGTGCCAGCGCACCCAGCAGGAGCGCTTTCTTACCCAATTGCCGGCCGGCTATAACCTCACCAATACAAGCCCCCAGAACAACATGCGTAATTGTATCCATTAAACAATTGAGATTAAAAGGCCAACAAACGGACTGCTTTATCTGCAATCTGGTGTTACAAACTTAGAAAGAAAATGTAATTAAATAAGGTCAAATGCTTGTTTTTCAATCTTTAATTTAATATTTTGCAGCAAATTAGACTTACATCCTAACTAAAACAAACAATTTATGAAACTTAACATCGTTACCGGTTTATTGTTCGCCTTATTGTTATCAGCAGGTATCAATACTAAGGCTATGGCTCAACATTGCTGCAGGTGGCATAGCCATCATAGCAGTTGTCACAGCAGTAGCAACAAATGTTGCAAAGATGGCGACAAAGGAAAAGAAGAAGCTACTGAAAAGAAATGCAACAAAGGCGGTGAATCATGCCAACACGAAGGTGCAGGCTGTCATGCAGGTCATGGCTGTGGACATCATCATTGCTGGGGCTGGGGACGTCACCGTTGGGCTCACCATTGCGGTAGCTGCGGTAACCACCACGGTTGCGAGGGCCATGATGGCGAAACACATCATGAAGGTCATGAGTGCCACCACTAATAATCATTACTTAAGTAACAATAGTAAAACAGGCTGCCAGGTGCAGCCTGTTTCATTTAATCAAAATCCCATTTTTAGTCATCTTCTTCTTTTTCCCTTTTAGGTTGTAATGCTACAAATGCTGCCCTGTGTGGTGAAGGGTATGTTACATTCACCTTAATGCTTTTCCAGAGTACTTCGTTCAGTTGCATGTCCGGAATGCGGTCGGCGGCAGTAAGGTCGAAATGTTCACTTTTGATAGTAAGATCGCCCATAGCTACATTCTTTTCATCCAGATTAATGGTTTCATCAAGATGTCTGAATGTAGTGGCATCGGGTGTAGCTGTAAAACATTTGTACATAGGCATGGCTCCTGCATCATACTGGCTCATAGGTGGCAATCCCAAAATCAATTCCATAGTGCGCAGCATACCCGATGTAGAATACATAGAATGGTCCACAAAATTCCGCCTTACATGCGGGCCAGCCACAAAGGCAATGCTGCGGTGGGCGTCTACATGGTCTGGTCCGTTCTGGGCATCATCTTCCAGCACAAATACTGCACTGCTGGCCCATACCGTACTATTAGACAAATGCTCCAGCAATTGCCCAACAGCCAGATCGTTGTCGGCCACAAATGCGTAAGGTGTGCGCGACTTTTTACCCAAACCAGCAGTATGGTCGCTGGGCAGGTAGATAATACTGAGTTGAGGCACAGCATTGGCTGTTATCAATGAATCGAAATCATGTTCCCATATTTGTTCTCTTTTTTCATCTCTTATTCCACCTTGATTCAGCTTAATGCATACGGGGAGTAGGGTGTAAAAAAGCCTACTGAGATGGTAGGCGGGGAAAAACTATGTATTTGGCTGCAATCGCAGCCTTTTTTATGCTTATAACTATTAGCTAAACAAATATTTGTTTATGTCATAAATAACTATTAAGTTTGCACGTTGGCGGCTTACAACGAGCTAACCGAAACGGAAACATGATTAAAATTAGTACATATTGCACCTTAATAATATTTTGTTTAGTATTACAACCTAACAAAATTAAGGCTTGCACCATGGCTTTGAAATATCAACATGAAATAATCGAAGTAGGGAAAAATGGGGTAAAATGCCCTCCGGATGAATTAACTGCACCTAACAACTTACTTGCTTTTAGATTTGTTTTCGATGACCCAAAGCATGTCAAAAACCATATCCCAGTAGGCGTACATAAACCCCAAAGGGTACTTACGGAGCATGAAAACAGAAGGTGTTTTTTATTTTCCTTGTCTTGTTTCACAAAAAAGGATGGTGCAATTGCATTCTTTGACGAGTATAAACAAACCATAAAGCAATTTGAGAAAATTGTTGGTAATACTATTTGTGGGGGGAACATTGATGTTAAGGACGGGTTAGTAGGCAAACCAGGTCGCCACACACATTTTGAGCTTTTTGAATTTCAGGAATGCGACCTTGGGGCTAAATTTGAACCGTTGCACAAATTAATTTGATGGAAGAAATAAAAAACGGCATCCCAATAATTGAGTTTCAAAAGGAATTCATCAAAGTAAGTGATCTCATTTACTTTGAGGGGCCACTTTTATCCCACTTTCAAACCCCTTCAAATGATCACTTTCTTTTTTATTGGGTTGATGTAGACGATAAATACAACAGATGGTTAGTTTTTAGAGTGGGTATGGAAAGACTACAATCATATGTCAATGGCGGTATGTCGTTGTTTAATTTAATATCAAAGCCAGAAGATGGGTTTGTTTACAAAATTGATATTAACAATGATTTGGAGTACAATAATCCAATGATTGTATTTGTGAGTGATTTGCCTGAAAACTACCTCCCAAATAAAGGAGTATTATATACATTTACACCTACCAACTCAGAACTGAATCTTTCAATTTATTCAAGGAAATACAATAGCGGAATACTTCAAGCATATTTAAAGAATTCTGCAAAAACCCCATATAATGAAATAGACATAAAGCTATTCGGAACAACCCTATATGCATTATCTGAAATAAGGGATGGTTTGAGCAAGTTCTTCGTTAATGAGACAATTAAATCCTCAGTAAAAGACAAAAACGGGAAAACTAATATCAACAGAGATTTATTAAAAAAAAGCACAGAAATTAATTTTTTCGCAAGTGCCGGAGGTTCATTTAGCGCATTATTCAAATCGGCATCTAAAGCAGTGCCGATGGAAGGATTTATCTCTGATGAAGATAACTTCATGATATTTTTTATGAAGTTTATTAATTCATCCAATAATTTTGAAGAACTAACTAAATTAGTGCAAACTATTGATAAAAAAATAATAAGTAATTACAAATGGCTATTATCTACTATAATTGCCTCCAAGTTGAATTTCTTTCTAAAATGGGAAAACGCTATAACTCACGTATCAATTAAAGAAGATATCAACTTTGGAAAGGCTAAGCAAATACTTTCTGTTATAGAGCAAGTAGAATACGATAATGGGTATGATGTAAAAATAACGGGTAAATTCATAGCACTAAATACGATCAATGGGAAATATGAGTTTCAAGACTCAGAGGACGAAGAAAATATTTCTTCTGGAAAAATGGATAAGGAAAGACAAGAGATGTCTGGATTAATTGATTTTAAATTAGTTTATGATGTAGTTATAAGCAGAAGGGAGACTAAGCAAGCAGGTAATAAAACTCCTGTAACAGAGGATGTTTTAGTTTCATTTGTAGCAAGTACATAATTAACCTTTCCCAACCTTCTTTAAGCTCTTCTTTACTTTCGGTTTCCCCGTTTTTGCTACCCTTTTGTTACCCCGAATACACTACGCTAATATCATTTGAGTTGATAAATTCATCGTATGCTTTCAGATTGGCTACAACTTCATTTAGTGCAATGTAATAAGTTTGCTTTTCCTGTTCTTCATTTTCAAACGTATCAAGTAAGATATACCTGGAACAAAGGAATTGATACCTGAATGGTTCCCATTGGTCTTTTTGTACACTTCGTTCCAACGCCCAAATAATAAGATTTATCAGGTTTATAAGTTTGTCGGTTGATTCATGGTCAACATAAACGGCATAATCAGGGCTACTCAGCCATCCAATTAGTTTATTTGCCCTTCGGGTCAGGGCTTGCCGCTTTTCGTCAAGCATTGTGCAAAAATAGGGGATAGACAAGAAATAAAAAACACCTAAAATATTTGAATTTTCCCTTTTAATTCCCGATCTTAGGTACTTAGGCTGTTGAGCGTTATTCGGCTGCTTAATCAAGGGACAATTGCCTGTATATATTGCAATCCAACTATTGCGTAACAAGTATAAAGCTAAATCCTTATTCAAGTGGTTTGTTCTATAATGGCGGCTTCGTTATGTTATGTACGCCTTTAAATTGACCTTAGAATTTAAGCGATTAGGTGTACTTAACGATAACGAAAATTATAGAACTGTTGCGGGTCTCATTGCCTTGATAATGCCTAATAGCTGTTACCTCACTATGGCT
>CAIUZK010000129.1 GCA_903903635.1 uncultured Bacteroidota bacterium | reverse complement strand
GCTGAGTATTTGAATAAAATCAGGGGCTACAAATTACGAAATATACAACGGCAAATCAGGCAACTTGATATTCATGAAGGCGAACTTATATTTGCAAAAGCATGATTATCAACATACTGGAAGGTGGTTATATACAATGTTCATTAATTTCGTTCCACTAGTACCAATATCCAGACAAATTATGTTCTTTATATAAAGCACTCAAGGAAATCAAACATAATTTAATTATCACTATATTTAGAAATCGTTACCTTTCCTACACACTTTCATTGCAGATGATAATAAACTGAGGTTCCTTAAAATCCCGGTTAGCTTCAATTCCATTCTCTAATTTATGTTTTATATGCCTAAAGATCGCAAAATATACAGTTCTCCATTCTTAATAATGGAGATTAGTTATCTTACTCAAAAACTATCTTTGACGAAATGGGTATTGTATTCAGTGCTGGTCATCGGTATGGTACTTCTTTATCTTGTACCTGTACTGATATTTTTTGTTCTCTCATTTCAGACAAAGGGCTTTGGATTAACATTCAAAACTGAAAGTTTTACCATTGAAGAATACAAAGAAATAATTCATTTTTCCTGGTATCATTATTTGTATAACATCGCTATAGTGCTGATGAGCTTTATGGATTCATTACTAATTCCATTCTATGACCATAAGGGGTTTACCACAGGAGCTGTCTATACAGGAGCTGTCTATTTTATTTCACTGGTATCTATTCCTTACAGGGCTATTATTCAGGCTAGTTTTGCTTCATTTGCATCTGCATTCAATCAGAATGAAATGGAAAAAGCAAAAGATCTGTTCATCAGGTCATCAATTAATTTATTGATCCCAACTATTTGCCTTGCCCTATTAATATGCTGCAATCTGCATAATGCTGTTGCTATTATTGGAACCAGTAAAAATTATTCAGGATTGATTCCGGTTTTTATTGTTCTGTTATTAGGTTTGCTTGTAAATCTTGCCACCGGCATGAATGATCAGGTGCTGTCGATCACCAACTACTATAAATTCAACTTCTATGTCTCATTGTGTGTTACTATTTTAATGTTCCAGCTGATACGTTTCCTGGTACCCAAATATGGTATCATTGGTGCGGCATGGGCCAGCACCATAACAATAATTACTTACAATCTGGTTAAGTTCTATTTTGTCTGGAAGAAGGTTGGCATGCAGCCCTTCTCAATGAATACAGTCCTGATACTCATTGCCGCCCTTCCTGCTCTGGCAGCCGGATATTTCTTTCCCTATTTCTTCAATCCAGACAGGCAGGTATATGTGCACACCTTCATTGATGCCATAATGAGGAGCACTGTTATCGTCATAATATATGTGCTCATGCTGGTTTGGCTTAAACCCTCAAAAGACCTGGAAGAATACATGGGCACAATAAGGAGAAATAAAAGGCTCTTTTAGCTTCTCTGCCTTGCTTGAATTTATGAGAAAATAATCTCTCAGCACTGGTTTATATTACTGCTCGGCAATAGCTCCTGCAAATGGATAACGAATATTATCGTAAGCTATAAGGTCTACCTTTATACTGCCCACCAATATCGGACTGTCTACTCTCAATGGTAAATGATTATCATCATCGGTAATCCACACAGCCATTTTTTCACCACCCTTGAAAATAGTCCCTTCGATAAGCAAAGGCACTATTTTTATGGAATTAAAAGTACCCATTTTGGTAACTACCTTTTCCTTACCAACATATTTTATATACAGATTATAAACCTTGTCGTCAAGAAACATGCTGAAGGGTATTTTATCTCCGGGATTATATTTATTGTAGTCAATGTTACGCGCATAATATATAGCCGATAGAACATCCTGTGTGCATTTGGGTATTGCATAGGTTTTACTATCGGATACTGCCTGTCGCTTATTGTGATCCATGGTCACGTCCTGTTCTATCTTTATGCCGCCTTCATTTACATGCCTTACAAATCTCACCGGCAACATCGTTTCTTTATCAATATAGGTCTCATATTTATCTCTCACTTTGAAAAACCACTCGTATGATTTCGCTGTTTTTCCATCGCCCGAAATATGATATACTTTCTTATCATTCATCTCCTCAGTCTTTACATTGAAATGAACATTACCAGCGTTTATCCAAACAAAACCCATGTTATAATAAACTCTGAAAGTCAGCTTTTCCCCATCCTTGAAACTACTGTTTCTTGCAGAACAAAAATCATTCTGGGCAAATATCTTCAATGGCAACAATAACATGCAAAAAAAGATCAGTACTTTATTTCTATTTATCATTTAGTTTTTGTTTACCCTATCATAAAGCTATAATACTATTGTAAGATTCTCATCCTTATTATTAATAAACTGCCGATTATCGACGGAATAATCAGGTTTAAGAACCATATTCCTGTTGTTGCAGCCAGCATGCCTATGATATTCTGAGAAAAATGCTGGAACAGATACAGGCTGACATTTCCACGAAGCCCCAGCTCCGTAAGCGCAACTGTAGGTATAACAGCCATAATCCAAAAAAACAATGCAGCAGTACAAAAACCCTCCGGCAAAGGAATATTTACATTCATCCACCTAAGTAAAAACAAATATTGTGCCGTAAATATTGAAAACCTGAGCAGGGAAATCCCAAGCACCAAAATTTGTCTTTTTGTTGTAACTCTGTTTAACAATTTGCCGTATACCGCAAATCGTCTCAACATGCCTATTCTGGATACTATTGGCAGCCAATATTCGAATCTCCAATACAAAATTCCGATCAAAACATTAACAATTATACAGGCTGCCAAAGCGACCTTTCCTAATGCTGATGGATATGCCATATTGAAGTAAATTAACCCGGCCAAACCAAAAATGTATACGGCTGACAGTTGGGACATTATACCTAATACCGATACATTGATATATCTGAAGTTATGTTTTCTTCCCAGATAAATGATCCTACCCGGATATTCACCGATGCGGTTGGGTGTGACAATAGAAAATGCAATACCGGCAAGATAACTGGTATATGCATTCATAAAACCAACAGGTTCTACCGAATTTGACAGCAAATACCATTTATAACTTTCAAGAGAAGTGTTAATAAACATCAATCCCACCGACAAATAAAGCCATATAGAAGCTCCTGTTTGCTTCCATGTACCTTCATTTATGCCCGACAATTGTTTCGTAACCTGGCCATAAATACTCCATAGCAGAATTATGGAAATAGTTCCGCCGACAAGGTAATTAAGCCGGATTTTGGTATTTTTGTTCAATATAAAAATCAGTTTTTGAAAGACAGCCAGATTATTCTTGGAATAGATCCCGGAACATTAGTAATGGGTTATGGTATTATCTCCATAAACAAAAGTAATGTTTCACTGGTTGAAATGGGTGTTTTACAGTTATCAAAACATAAAGATCACGCAGAGCGTCTGCATCTAATCTTTAAGAAAATGGAAAGCCTGATAAAAGTACATCAGCCAACCGCTGTGGCCATTGAAGCTCCGTTTTTTGGAAAAAATGTTCAAAGTATGCTCAAATTGGGCAGAGCCCAGGGGGTAGCAATAGCGGCTGCCATGATGACTGGTCTTCACGCCGAAGAATATTCTCCCAGAAAAGTTAAACAATCCATAACCGGAAGGGGGAATGCTACAAAAGAACAAGTATTAAATATGTTGCAACATACGCTCAATATTGTGGAAGATGTGCGGTTTATGGATGCCACCGATGCTGTGGCAGTTGCTCTTTGTCACTATTATCAGCAAAAAACTGCTGCTTTGAAAAAGGATAATGCACCCAAAATAAGGACCAAAAAAACCACCAATAGTTGGGCGTCATTCATTGCAGAAAACCCGAATAGAATAAAATAATATCATCTTTTGATTTAATTAATATGTTTTAACCTTAACCTTTGTTGATAGAAGTATTATATTAGCAGCGGAAACGATTAAATTTACCTTAAATTTTATGTCACAACCAAAGATAAAAATATTACTCGTTGAAGACGACCCTGTATTAGGGTATGTAGTGAAAGATTTTCTGCAAAAGCAGGATTTTGAAGTCACACATTGTACCGATGGTGATGCTGCATGGCATCAGTTTATGAAAAACATTTTCGACGTTTGTCTGCTGGATATTCTGTTACCCGGCAAGAAAGACGGAATAGAACTTGCCAATAACATCAGGAAAAAGAATGAAAATATACCTATCATCATGGTTTCTTCAAAAACCATGGACAATGATAAAATAGCCGGATTCGAAACCGGTGCGGATGATTATATTACCAAGCCTTACAACCTGCAGGAGCTGTTGTTGCGTATACAGGTATTTCTGAAACGCACAAAGAAGAAGGATGATACCGGACCGGTTATTTTCAAAATAGGCGATCTTAATTTTGATTACTCAAATCTCACATTGGGTAATGATGAAATAGAACATCAGCTTACACAACGCGAAGCGGATCTTGTAAGGTATTTATGCCTTAATGCAAACCGTGTTTTGAAACGCGATGAAATACTTATGAATGTTTGGGGTAAAGATGATTATTTCCTTGGTCGTAGCATGGATGTATTTATTACAAAGATCAGGAAGTACCTTAAATCGCAATCTGAAGCCAAACTACAAACCATTCATGGCATTGGGTTTAAATTCAACTACAACCCATAGTGTTTGCCTTTTATTGCAATGATCAACGGCTTTATTGTTTTAATACTGCTGTTGCTATCTGAACAATTTTTCAATCTCCAGTATCAATCGTGTTGACTGTGTAGGAGGAGGTGTGTTCTGTAATGCGAAATTTCCGTATTCATCTATCAGAAAATATGAGGGTAATGTTTGTACCCCATAATCAATTACTTCCTTTGCATTCCATCCTCCGGTAACATTGGTAAACATGCCCTCAAGCTTCAGCCTTTTAATGATACTATGATCTGATGCAGTATCATTGTTAATGGATACATACACAAACTCAAGTGGCTTGTTCCTGATCAGTTCCTTTGTTTTCTTTTCGTTTACCATTTCACCCACACATTGCTTGCACCAGCCAGCCCAAAAACTCAGGTAAATCACCTTCCCTTTCAGATCGGATAAATGCAGACACCTGCCATCTAAAGTATGCATCTCGAAATCAGGAGCCGGCTGTCCCGGGGCAAGTCGCGCAGCCATTGCAATCTGCTTGTTCAGCATAGGCATATACTCACTATTGGGCCACCTCTTTTTGAACCAGTTAAACTGGCGGTTGGTAATGACAATTTCCTGAGACCTTACTCTGCCATAAATATTCTGGGCTATAAAATATGCAGCGCTTTTATCCGGCATCCTCTTGTAGGCGAGGTTATATACACTGTCTTGAAATGCAAAGTATTTTTCGGGGTCATTATCATAATAAGAATATCCTGCTGCTTTCAGTTTTATATCCAATACACCGGTTAAGTATAACAGATAAGATGGTACAGACAACAATGAGTCATTGAAGGCAAGAGGCATTTCATTTATTACCACATAGTTCTCAGGAGGTATAGTATCCGTGTATTTTCTGTGTTTTACTATCTCATGTACCTGCGGATATTGCTGCATGAAGAAGTAATTATAATAACTGTAAAATGCAGTCCAATAGGTAATAAAAGGTTGGGGCAGTCCTTGCATATTTTTTGCAAGGAAGTCTGTTTCCGATTTCTTTTCGAGGTCTATGGTTTTCAGAAAATCCTTGGGCTCCTTGCTCATAGCCTGCTTTATTTTCAGGGTATAGAGGTTCATACGACCCTTTACCAGCGTATGACTGGCAACAAAATTCTGCACCCTCTCTCCTCTTCCTGAATAATGGATCGTACTGTCGAAGTGAGCTGCATCGGCTGAAAGTACCAGGCTATCTCCTGCTATCAGCAACAATTCTGCAAGGCTCCTGCCATGAGCTATTTCAGCCTGCAGATAGCCTCCGGCCGGGAAGGGAAATGTCAATGAAAAGAATCCGTTCTTATCAATTATAGCAAAATATTCTTTAGGATAATACGCTATCCGGTTATCATTAAAGCTGATCTTTATACTATCTGAAACCGGGTTATTGATCTTTCCTGAAATCTTAACGGAATCCTGTGCAAAAGCACAAGGTGAACCAAGCAGAAAAAGGCACAGGAAAAGTACTTTCATCGTATAATTAATTGCCAGAATGATACCGGAATTGGGTTTTTACATTTGCCTTTAATATATTCTAAGCATTCATCAGCTCAGGCAATTTTCTGGGCGAGAAATTTTTCATTGCCTTCGCAATTGCAGCAATGTGATCTGGTGTTGTGCCACAGCAACCACCAACCAGATTTACCCAACCTTCACCCGCCCACTCAGCTATAACAGAAGCTGTATGTTCCGGACTTTCATCATATTCTCCCATTGCATTAGGAAGGCCTGCATTGGGATAGGCACTTACATAACAAGAGGCAATCTCAGCCAACTCCTCCACATGCGGACGCATTTGCTCGGCTCCCAATGCACAATTAAGACCAATACTCAACGGGTTGGCGTGCATTACTGAAATATAAAAAGCTTCAAGTGTCTGCCCGCTCAGGGTGCGGCCAGATGCATCGGTAATAGTACCCGATATCATCACAGGTAATTTATCCTTACCCGATTCTTTGAAGTACTTATTTATGGCATAAATGGCTGCTTTCGCATTGAGCGTATCAAATATTGTTTCCACCAGCAAAATATCTATCCCACCATCAACAAGTCCCTTTATCTGTTCCAGATATGCATCAGCTACCTCGTCAAATGTAACAGCACGATACCCCGGATTATTTACATCAGGAGAAAGTGATAAAGTTTTATTCATAGGGCCAATGGCACCAGCCACAAAACAATTAACATCATGAAGTTTGCAATCAGCAGCATATTCCTGTATAGCTTCTTTTGCCAGTTTGGCAGCAGCAAAATTCAGCTCATAAGCCAGTGATTGCATATCATAGTCTGCCAATGATATTACCTGCGAATTGAAAGTATTAGTCTCCAATATATTGGCACCTGCCTTGAGATATAACTTGTGTATCTCTTTAATAATATGCGGTTGCGTGATATTCAACAGATCATTATTACCCTTTACATCAGTATGCCAATCTTTAAACCGATCGCCGCGATAATCAGCCTCCTGCAATTTATAACGCTGAATCATGGTGCCCATTGCTCCATCTATAATAAGGATCTGTTGATTGAGTAAATTTCTGAGTTTTACTTCTGTAGTCATAAGGTAAAGATAAGTTGAATGGTTGACAACTTGTTATTTCAACTAATTTATGGACCAATAAGCAGGCGTTATAATTGTTTCATTCTGGCAAAGAACTGTGTTTTTCAGATAGAAATTGTTATACACTATGCATGCACTATAGCTCCTCAAGCGTATTCTCATAGCCGATAAGGCTGCTTCCTGTCTTTTCGCCTCCCACAGCCACAAAAATCACATAATTTCAACCAAAATCCACAAAAACTTATTTTGCAAGGCATAGATTATTATATAAGCTCGGATAATCAATTTGATAACCTCTTTGCGGTGCATTTGCAACCTCTTTCTGCAACTCATTGGACACCGGTGCAGGTAGCAAGGGTAGCGGCCAGTTTTCTTGCACAGAACAAAGATGCACAGATTTTGGATATTGGAGCAGGTGTTGGAAAATTCTGTATTGCCGGAGGTATCGTTACAGATGCTTACTTTACGGGAATAGAACTGAAAAAAAATTATGTCGCTGCTGGCAATAAAGTCATAAAGCAGCTTGGTCTAAGAAATGTTTCGCTTATTAATGGAAATTTTACAGAATTATCAATTACCAAATTTACAGGCATATATTTCTATAATTCTTTTCACGAAAACCTTTTCTATTATGATGAACCTGATAATTCAGCAGGCGATCCCAATGAACTCTATGATTTATATACCAAATGCTTCCTCAATCAAATAACATATATGCCCACAGGAACCAGACTGGCAACCTATTGGTTATCTGTAGCAGAAATTCCGGGATGCTACAGATTAGTTGAATCACTCTTCGAAGATAAACTGAAGTTATGGATAAAAACTGAGCATGTAATTCTTTGAAAACTTACACAATCAGTCCAGTTTAAATTTGCCTGTTTTTATTCTGCCTTTTATTTTCACCGAATAGCTATACAGGCCTGACAGGAATTTCTTTACATCAAAAGTAGCATCATGACTGCCTGTTACAATCTTTTCGTCAATAAGAATACCTTTCTGATCAAATAACCGGATCTCAAAATTACTTTGCTCCTTGAAATCAAAGTATAAAGTCATGTTTATAGGGTCAGCGAGTACTGATATATTGATAACCGTATCTCCTGCCGATTCTTGTTTCCCAACTTTAGTGATCCGTCTTATTCTGTTGTTGTTAAGATCTGAAATAAAAAGGTTTCCGCTCCGATCAAATGCAATTCCTGTAGGGCTGTTTAACTGCGCATTTTCAGCCAATCCACCATCACCACTGAAGCCCCTTTTGCCATTTCCGGCAATAGTCCTTATGTTCCCTGAACGGTCTATTTTTCGTATCCGGTCATTTTCCGAATCAGCAATGTATATATTACCCCACTCATCCAGCGTTATTCCTGTAGGATTATTAAGCGAGGCTAAAGTTGCCGGACCGTCATCTCCATCAAAACCTTTTTTACCATTACCTGCAATTGTACTGATGACACCCTTTTTATCTATTTTCCGCACACGCATATTTCCGTATTCTGTAAAATACAAATCACCCCCTTTACTTAAAGCAATACAGTAGGGCTCATTTAGTTCTGCTTTATATGCCAAACCTCCATCCCCGCTATATCCTTTAACTCCTGTGCCTGCAATAGTCCTGATTACACCTGATGAAGCAATTTTACGGATACAATGGTTGTGCGCATCGCAGAAAATCAGGTTGCCAAGCTCATCTGTTACAATCCCTCCGGGACCATTCAACTGCGCATCTGTTGCAGCACTACCCTCACCGCTATATCCCGCACTTCCTGTACCTGCAATTTTAGTAATAATTCCATTTTGTGCAGGGCTGATTTTCCTGATACAGTTATTATACCTGTCTGAGAAAAGCAGGTTTCCCAAGTTGTCAAATGCCACACATATAGGGTAATCCATTTTTGCTTTAATTGCCCTTTTACCGTCACCATTGTAACCTGGCTTACCGGTGCCGGCTATGGTCGATAAGTTACCATGGGTGTCAATCAGCCTTAAGGCATGGTTGTTTCTGTCTGCAAAAAAGATATTCCCCAATGTATCAATAACCAGTCCATAAGGATTTGATAGGGCCACACTGGTTGCCGGGCCATCTTCCAATACATCAGAAACTGCCCCTCCCGCAATTGTAATAATCGTCTGGGATAGCACCAATTGAGGATAGCAGGAAATTACAAACAGAAAATACAAAAAATGTTTCATCCCTGACTTATTTCCAAAATAGAATTACACTTGATGAATAAAGGTATCACACTATTTGTAGACGTATTTTATTCAATTAATCTTGGGTATCCTGGTTTATAAATATGATATTTTGCATTTAAATATAGAAAATACGCTGAAAATCTGATCAAATTAGTCCATTCAATCCAATTAGCCATGTTCCTGCTTACATTTGTACCACTAATATTAAATCATGAGCGAAGAA
Source organism: uncultured Bacteroidota bacterium (assembly GCA_903903635.1). Taxonomy (GTDB): domain Bacteria; phylum Bacteroidota; class Bacteroidia; order Chitinophagales; family Chitinophagaceae; genus Nemorincola. The sequence continues at coordinate 5,508 of CAIUZK010000129.1, read as the reverse complement.
AGATCACTTAATTTTCTGGAAGAAATAATTGAAAATGACATTGCTGAGGGAGTAAACAACGGACGTATACATACAAGGTTTCCCCCAGAGCCAAACGGATATCTGCATATTGGTCATGCCACATCCATCTGCCTCAATTTCGGGCTTGCCAAAAAGTATAATGGTAAATGCAACCTGCGGTTCGATGATACCAATCCGGTAACTGAAGAAACCGAATATGTTGAGAGCATCAAAAACGACATTAAGTGGTTAGGGTTTCAATGGGACAATGAATTTTATGCTTCCGATTACTTCGATAAATTATACAATTTCGCCGTAGCCCTTATCAGAAAAGGACTTGCCTATGTTGACGATCTGTCGGCTGAGCAAATTGCTGCAACAAAGGGTTCTACTACTGCACCTGGTACAAATAGTCCTAACCGCGACCGCAGCATTGAGGAAAACCTTCAATTATTTAGCGAAATGCGCGATGGCAAATATAAAGATGGTGAAAAAACACTGCGTGCGAAAATAGATATGGCTCACCCCAATCTACTGTTGCGCGATCCATTAATGTATCGGATAAAACATGAACATCACCACCGCACAGGTGATAAATGGTGTATTTACCCTATGTACGATTATGCACATGGACAGAGCGATAGCATCGAAGAAATAACCCATTCTATCTGTACCCTGGAATTTATTCATCACAGACCATTATACAACTGGTTTATCGAGCAATTAGGAATTTTCCCTTCTCACCAGTATGAGTTTGCACGTCGCAATCTTACCTATACAGTAATGAGCAAGCGTAAACTGTTGCAGTTGGTCAATGAAAATCATGTATCCGGATGGGATGACCCCCGTATGCCAACAATCTCTGGTATGCGCAGGCGTGGTTATCCACCAGCAGCCCTGCGCCAGTTCAGTGATACCATTGGTATTGCCAAACGCGAAAACATTGTTGATATCAGCATGCTGGAGTTCTGCGTCAGGGAAAACCTGAATAAAACTGCAAATCGGGTAATGGCAGTCCTTGATCCGCTCAAACTGGTTATAACCAATTACCCGGAAGGCCAGGAAGATATTTTTGACGCCGAGAATAATCCGGAAGATCCGAATGGTGGTACCCGACCTGTACCTTTCAGTAGGGAATTATGGATAGAAAGAGAAGACTTTATGGAAAACCCACCAAAAAAGTTCTTCAGGCTCGGGCCCGGTAATCTGGTAAGGCTTAAAAGCGCTTATATAGTTAAATGCGAGGGGTGCATAAAAGATGAACAAGGTAATATCACTGAAGTTCATTGCACTTATCTGCCAGAAAGCAAAAGCGGGCAGGATACCAGTGGACTAAGTGTAAAAGGTACTATCCATTGGGTTAGTATCGGGCATGCACAAACGGCTGAGGTAAGAATGTATGATCGTCTTTTCAGGGTAGAAGATCCTTCAAATGAAGAAGGGAATTTTAAAGATTACATTAATCCGGATTCTATGAATGTATTACCAAGGGTATATATAGAGCCAGAACTGATGAAAGCCAGACCTGGTGATACAGTACAGTTTATGAGAAAAGGATACTTCTGTGTTGATATTGACAGTACCAAAAATAAGCTGATTTTCAACCGTACAGTTACCTTAAAAGATGCATGGGCAAAAGAAGTAAAAAGGGGTTAATGAGCTGATCACGATTACCGCGAATACAATCGTTCATCCATTTTCAAAGCCCTTTCAGATGTGATCCTTACTTTGCTGAATAAGTGATGGGCAGGATTTAGCAGGTAGGTATGTTCTTCCATCATCAAAACAGAAGGTAATTTCAATGCCAGGAATTTGTTGGCACGAATAAAATTATCTCCCATCAGTTTCAGAAAATTTGGTGGCGGATTGGTATGCCAACCAGGTGGTAAAATCTCCAGGGGCATGGTTTCAATACTATGTTCGGGAATTTCTATTGTAGCCAGACAAAATCCTGATGCCGGGATCTTACCAATATGAACCACAGCCTCCAGTAAGGCCAGTGCCCGACTTTGGGCCGTGTATACCGCATAAGTATCCTTGCTGTTCCAACGTCCACCAAAAAGTGCGGCCCCCCTTCCCGAAAGGTCATTTACATATTGGCAGTCACTTATCCGGTAAACGATCATTATGCAAAAATTCCGTGTTGTATTCTTCCTAATTCGTCCATGATCATTCCTATGCCTATAGAGGTGTCTAAAAACTCCTTAGGTTTTTTATTCCCAAATGGCTGGAGCTCTGTATTCATCCATGTCCTGAATTGTTCCATCGAGCCAAATACTTCCTCCCCTCTGCTATACAACATAGCCATTTCCACAATCCCCTCCGATTGCTCCAAAGGTAATTTCTGGGTAGGGGTATAACGCCTAAGGTTTCTATCTGTGGTATGAATAATACCTGCCATCTCAATAAGGCTAAGATCAGCAATATTCATGAAGTGGGTCATTGCCTGCTTGGGTATGCCTTCTCTTATGATCCTTATAAAATCGTTTTCGTTTTTCACATAGGCAAATTCCCTTTTACCTTCCATTCCCATCAAGCCTATAGTCCTTGCTGCCATAGGATCTGGTGCATAAGCATAGTACTCAGATGGTTCTGAAACTATGCTTTCTACACTTTCGTCGGGTGCTTTATAGATCTTATCTTTTTTTGATTTACCGGTCAATTTTTTTTCCATATCCGGATATTTGTCCCAAATGTACGGCATTTTGTCCGGTATTTCAAATTTTATTTTCCTGCTATCACACTTATTTCCACTTTTACTCCTTTGGGTAATCCTGCCACCTGTACGGTTTCGCGTGCTGGCGCTCCTTCTCCGAAAAAGCTGCCATACACTTCATTTACCTGCCCGAACTGACCCATGTCCATAAGAAAAATGGTAGATTTCAGCACATGGCTAAAGTCCATACCAGCTTCGTGCAAAATTGCCTTAAGGTTAGTCATTACCTGTCTTGTTTCGGCTACTATATCATCGTGTACAAGGTTTCCTGTATGGGGATCAATTGCTATTTGCCCCGAAATAAACAGCATGTTTCCAAATTGCATAGCCTGGTTGTAAGGCCCTATCGGAGCCGGTGCATTATCTGTTCTAATGATTATCTTTTCCATAAGTGCAAATGTAATAGTATTCATGTGTAAATTTTATCTGGCAGTCTGTTCCAGACCTCGCTGTTTTTTTGATACTCAATTTACAGTTTTACCTTTCACTTATTACTACATTTGTTGTTCAGTTATGATTTACCTGTTACACATTGACACATCAACCGATGCAGGCATTGTTGCTTTAAGCGGCGATGGAAATATATTGTTTCATATGGTTAGCAATGAATCGCGCAACCATGCAGCAGCAATTAACCTGGCTATACAATCTATATCAGAGAGTGCCGGTATTACTTTAAGTGAGCTCTCAGCGATCGCTGTATGTGGAGGTCCCGGCTCCTATACCGGGCTTCGTATTGGTCTTGCAACAGCCAAAGGCCTTTGCTATGCATTGAGTAAACCATTAATCATGGATAACAAGTTAACTATATTGGCTAACCAGGCCTTTAGAAAATATAGTAAATCCTTTGACTACTACGTATCCTTACTAGTTGCCCGTGATAAAGAATATTTCATAAGCATTTACGACAATGAATTTAATTGTTCATTATCTCCACAACATATTGCTGAAAATGAGCTTAAAAATATATTATCCGATAAAGAGAAAATCTATTTTTCCACCAATGCATCACCGAATATTATCAGCGATTATGGCATTACAGATTTCCATTTTGACACTGATATAAATGTTGCACCTGATGCATGGTGTAAGGCCGATTTTGACAAATTTAAGTGTCATGAATTTGAAATTTTATCCTCATCAGAGCCATTTTATCTCAAACAAGTTTATACTCATAAATAATTGACTATAAACACTTTACATCAAAATCATCTTATAATTTATTTCTACTTTAACTCAGCGTTAACTTTTTTTATAAATATTACTTGTTTCATATCGGTTTAATTGCGTATGTTTGCACTCTCATTTATATAGTTTATATCAGTGAGAACAGTAAACTAATCAATTCTTTTTTAATCAATTAAATTTTAATTAATGGAAACGACGGTATCCGCAAACACTCTGGTAATTCGGAAAAGTGAAGGTTCTAACGAACACATCAAGTTAGACTACGTTGCAGTTAAAAATGCAGCTATGACATTGAGAGCAATAAACCACAAACTGCGTCAGCAGATCGTGAAATTGTTGGAAGAAAACAAGCGTATGAATGTAACTGACATCTATGTTAAGTTACGCTTAGAGCAGTCTGTAGCTTCTCAACACCTCGCTATCCTGCGCCGTGCCAACATCGTGATTACTGAGCGTGACGGTAAGTTTATCCACTATGCACTTAACCATGCGCGTATTGCAGCAGTAGCTAAGTTCGTTAACGAACTGGTTCACTCTGAAGAAGCAAATGCTTAATTAGTAGTTATAACAACTTCATAAAAATGCCCCGTTTATTACGGGGCATTTTTGTGCTTATTAATCATGGGTTATATTTATGGTCATTTTTAAAAACCAAAATTAAAATAATGATTTTCCAGTCTGAGGCTAAAGTGATGTACTCATTCCCTTTCCTGTTTTCAAATTTCGGCCATACATTTATTTAGCAGTATTCCCTTTTATCTTATTCCATTGCTCATACAATTTTTCCTGATCAGGCCTGTTCTCCGGGAGCGTATGCAGAGGCTGGCATTCTTTCAGGTATTCATGACAATCTTTCGGCAATGTCTGGTACAGAATTGTTCCTTTTGATTTCCAGGCAATCATTTCATCACTTACCTGCTTTATAATCTTACAGGGATTCCCTACCACAAGGCTTCTCGACGGAATTATAGTTTTAGCTTGCACAAACGTCATAGCCCCGATTATGCATTCATCGCCAATCCAGGCTCCGTCCATTAATACCGAATTCATTCCAACAAGCACATTACGTCCTATGTTAGCGCCATGTACTATAGCGCCATGCCCAATATGTGCGCCCTCTTTCAGCGTGATACACTCACCAGGAAACATATGTATAGTGCAGCTTTCCTGCACATTACAACCATCTTCAATAATTATTTCTCCCCAATCACCTCTGATTGCGGCTCCAGGCCCCACATATACATTACGGCCAATTATTACATTTCCGGTTACAGCGGCAAGCGGATGAACAAATGAGGATGGATCAACCACCGGAATAAACCCCTTAAACGAATAAAACATGATCTACCAAAAATAAGCAGAAAATAAACTATCCTGATCAAATTGGTTTAAACTGGACCCGATATTTGACACTAAGGGCATGTAAAAAAATAAAGGTTACTTTTTATCTTGTTCTTTTCCATTTTTGCTTCGTTGTAAACGTCTTTAATAGCTCACTATTCGCAGATTTTACTCCTTGCAAAACATGCCTTCGCTAAAGCTGTGGCAGTTATACTTCAAGCGGCATAGTTTAGTGCATTTTGTGTATCAAAGAACTGGAACTT
>CAIUZK010000128.1 GCA_903903635.1 uncultured Bacteroidota bacterium | reverse complement strand
GCCAAGAAAAACAAAACATATCTGGTTAAAGCACTGGCAGACGTAAATTGGGAGAATACAACCTATAAATTAGCAAGTGAGCTACACTTACTACATACATATTTCGATGCTGAGAAAATACTTTGGCCGAATATCATCATCGATGATGAGGGAATTGATCCAAATCTCAATTTGAAGCAAACAATTTTTATCACAGAAGTTTTCACAACATTACTTCACAATTCTATCCACCACAATTTTCAGTACTGCACTGATCACAAACGATGCGTATTTAAGATTGTTATTAAAAAGGATGGCAAATGGCTAAAAGTTGAAGTGAGCGATACTGGTCGGAAATTAGAAGATAATACTGTATTTTTCAACCCGGAATCAAAAGACAGAGGCCTGTCGCTTTTAAGACGGAGAGTTGAGACGGAAATTAAATTCCGAGGTGTATTAAGAATGCCCAGAAACTTTTTTACGGCTGCTGTTAATGCTAAAAGTGGTGCTACTATAAAATTTATACTTCCATATGGATCGTCCGTATAAAACAATCGTTGTTGAAAATGATTTAAAGCAATTAAATGGCTTATGTAAGTTATTGGAAAGTGATGACTACAAAGATCTATTCTTCGTTGCTAAGAAAACATCTTTTTTCAACGATGCCGTTATAGCTCTTCAAAAAGACAAGTTTGACCTGGCTATATTTGACATTTATTTGGATCAATCCAATGACTGCTATGGACTAATCGAAAAAGTAGGCAGAAATCGCTTTACTATTTTGGCGGTTGCTACCGATAAAACATCGGTAGATCCTAAAAAAGCCCATACAGTGAAAGAGCCTGTTATTTTTTTTGAAAAACCGTATACAGATAATCTACCCCAATTCATAAGGGACTTGAACGATAAAGTAGATGGTTTGAATAAAAAAGATCCAGCCTCACATGAACAAAATATTGAAACTTCTGTTCATGAGCTTATGACAATGATAAAAAAACTGCTTGATAGGCAGGCGGAAACCCCTTTCGGTATCTCTACTTCTAATGGGAACCGATTTATTTCTACGAGGAACATTTATTGTGTTGTTGCTGCGAACAAAAAAACAGAGTTTTTTGTTTACGATGAAAAAAGGAATGATCTATCCAATAAGTATATCCATATCGTATCTAATGAATCTTTCAGTAGTGTAATTAATCGGCTTAATGAAGTCGATAGTTTGATGTTCTTGCAGTGCGAGAGAAGCTACATAGTCAACGTTAAACACGTTATTGAAGCCGCGAAGTCAGAGACTGAAGAAGAAAAGAACATTGGAAAAAGTGGAGTTCTTTTTATTGCGCATCCTAATTGTCCTCAAATTCCTTATAGTGGCAGTTTTAAAGATGCACTTATCAAACGACTGTCAGCAAAGAAAATGTGAGTGCTAAATAAGTTCACGCCAGAAAAATGGCTTTCGCGCCAAATAGATGTATTTCGCGCCATCTCATATCATGACCTCTTTTTGCCCAATTTACCTTTACGCCGTTGCCTTAAAGAATGCGTAAAACGGGTATAAAAAAACCCGCCGTATTACAGCGGGCCACCAACCGGAAATAGCCCGGCGGTGTAGCATACGAGGTTGTACCACCAACCAAGTAGCATACTTGCATTATACCTACATTTCAAATTAAAGCAAGCCCACCTCTGGGCTAGTTCCAAGCTTTTATAAACAAGCGATTATGGAACTAGCGCATTATTATCTACCGTTTACCGTTGATCGGCTCTTATCGAATTGCCCTTCTAGTTTAAATAAGTCGCAAAAGGCTTATTGCAATTTGCATTTATCTACCGGAGCGCATTGGCGTGTCCGGCTTTTCTATTTCTAACAATTAAAAAACAAAAAAAATGAAAACAATAATTTGGGTCTCGGCGGTCATAGTACTCGGCCTCCTTTTCTACAAGTACGCTTATGCAAAGCAAAGCAAGATAACGGCTCCTATTGAGTTACAGTATGAGACATTAAAACTGGAAGAACCTATAAATATGGTTTATTTTCAGGACGGCTCTGGCAGCATTCATTGGAACGGAGTTGAGGTGATACACAGCCGGGTATTTACCCCATATTTTAATGACTATCGCCGGGACATTCAGTTGAGCTTTGGAGTCATAACCGACTCAACCGCAAAAAAACTGATACCGCTCGAACTGAAAGCGTATAGGTTGCACAAGCCAATTATTCCCGATTTGGATGCAGTGCCATATCAAGAGCGAAATGAACTCAAGAGGAAATTCACTGCCGCACAACAAAAATTCCTGGCCGATAGTATATCCTATTTCTCAGACCGTGCCGGAGCAATAGACTCCTTCCGAAAACAGGTGGATTCATTGGTTGCGCCCTACAGGACAACATTATCGAATAGCACTGACCTTATCCCCGCGATTACTATTGCTGATAGAGTATTTAACTTTTGTTTTGCCAGTTCAGCCTCGAACTATCTCATACTGAACAGTGACGGTGAAGATTCTCGAAAAAGGCATCCTCAGCCATTAAAGAATAAAGCCGAGGTCATTCTTGTTAATGCTAAAGGCAACGACACGACAAGTATCGAAAATATAATAACCAAGTCCTTTCAATCAACGGAACAGGCCATAGAATTCACCTTAAATAATCAAAATTGAAATATTATGGAAACGTCAAACTCACGCATTGAACAATCGATCAAAGAACAAATCAGACACTTGCACGATATATTCAATAAAGGTCGGAGCCTTGATGATCGTGTCAAAAAACTAAGAGACTATCTGGCCTTATTGGATAGTCGCAACCAAGAGCATGTAAAAAAGATGCTCAGTGTCAATGAAGCCGGAAAAATGCTGATGTACCTGCTCGCATGCGGCGGTTGCATGTTGCTAGACTTTGCGATCATCTTCAACGCTGTAGCATTACTATGTAAAAATGCATTCATAGTAGCTACGCTAAGAATTCTATTGCCTCTTGGTTTAGTAGGCATAGAAATAGGATTAAGTCATGTAGCGGCAATGAGCACGAATGCAGGTGAATACCTATCATGGTTAAACAGGAACTTAAAGTTTTTTGTCATCGCGGCGCTGGTCACCTTTTCAACGCTCACTGTCGTCTATACCATCGAAGGGTACAATCCAAGCGTTGACGGTGGGAGTCTTGCAGGACATGTGATTGCCACAACAATTACTCAGATAATGCTACTCCTGATTGCTAGTATTCTTCATGTTTGGATCATTAACCACGCAGAAGACATATTCAATACTTTCTCAGGACTATGGTTTATGCTCAAACGAAATGGCATTGCAAAGAAGCTAAGAAGATTGGAAAGAAAATATAAAAAATGGGAATCAAATTTCAGTATGTCGACTTGCAACGTTGTTCAACAAGTTGAAATGTATGAGCGTGGGTACGGTGTTCCCGCAAGCTACTTTGCAAAAGGTATGCCCAGGGATTTGATAAACGCAATCAATATGGTTATGGGCAGGATAGTTTTCAACCCGAATGATTCAAGGGATACAAAAAGCGATATTTATGAGCGATAAACATTCTGACCACAAAATATCACCAGCATTCAAAATGCTGGTGATATTCATTTTGAAAACAATTGGAGTATGCCTGATGATTATACTTAAGACAGCCGGGCTACTATTTACAAAGATTGCAGAACTCATCGAAAAAAGCATTAGTCATGATAAGTCTCATTGATACACTCCTAAATGGAATTATTGCTATCCTCAAATCCCTGTTCAACGGATTATTTGACCTCCTTTCTGAAATACTAACTAAGAAGCATAAGACGGAGTACTCTGCCTCGTTTGGCTCGATCCAGGAACAACTTCAGAAGAAGGGTGGTGGATTTAGAGTTGGGTTTGACTGGGGTAATAGTTTGGTTGAAGGACATAACCACATGATTTGCCTGGGCGGCTCCGGGTCAAAGAAAAGTTCCTGTGTCTGTTTCCCCACATTACTGCAATCACATGAATCCTCTTACGTGATTTTTGATAGCTCAAGGGAATTGTTTAATGGCACGGCGCAATATTTAAATTCTATAGGATATGCGATAGATGTTTTTGATTATGATGATTACCAAAAGTCTATCGGTTTTAACTATCTGGAAAAAGCTCAATCCGAGACAGACATATATAGGATGGCTCAGGTACTCAATAAGAATTCAAACGAGGGAGCGCAAAATGACTACTGGTCCCAGAGTGCAGAGGATTTGATAGGGTTCTTCTCTTACTTACTATTCAAATATGCTGACAAGGAGTACGTCAACTATCCCAACGTCTTAAACATGATACAGGTATTTAGTTTCGCTGGTGCAAAGATTGACAAATGGGTGGCGCAACATGCGGAAGAAAAAGACTTAAACAAGTACAAATCAATAGTAGCTACCCCTGAAAAAACCTTGAAATCGACACTTGCCACTGCTACAAATACCCTTTCAATTTTCAACAGTCCCAATATAGCGGCAATCACCTCAAGGGATACACTATCATTTGATAAATTTAGACAAGAAAAACGAGCATTATATATCTGTGGTTCCCCTTCCATGAGCCGGTTTTGTAAAGGAATTAGCGCGTGTTTTTTTGAGTCGTTCTTTGCTCACATATTACAAAAGCTGCCTGATAGCAGTTTGTTGCCAATAACATTCATGATTGATGAGGCAAGTTCATTCAGACTTGAATCGCTGCCAATGATATTAGAGCTTGGGCGGAAGTATCGAATTTCGGTGGCTACGCTCTGGCAGGATTTCGGCCAGGTGGAACACATCTATGGAAAAAACCAGGCCTCAAATATTTTGGCTAACTCAAAACTAAAGGTATATATGCCCTCTGGTCAGCCATTGTCTACTTGTAGGATGTTGGAAGAATTGTTAGGAAAATATTCGTATGAATCCGAACATGGGCAAAAATCCAGAGAATTACTTACCGCTCAGGAGATATTTCAACTGGATAAGATCTTGGTTTTAAATGGGAATAACAAGCCATTACTCGTACCGCCGAAACCGTACTTTATGAATTCTAAGTTGACGGCTCTGACCGAGAAGCAGAGGTATGAGGTAAAGAATAACGCAATGACATTTAATAACCCACTGCTTAAATTTTAAACGTCTGAAACGGGCTTTAAAGAAGAAGAGTAACATGTACGCTTACCTTGATAGCACAAAGGTGCTGGAGACAGGTACGGATGACGCTATTGCTAAAGCAAAGCAAGCGTACTGGGCAGCATATAAGGCGAACTGGAGAAAGAACCACCGCAAGGCAACTATTCAATTTACGATTGCTTTTAGTGAAGCTGAAGCAATTCAGATTAGTGTAAGCGCAAAACAGCATAAGCGGAGCCGGTCAAGGTTCATCAAGGAATCATGTATGGCGTATATAAATAAGTCTTTTCTTTTCCCCGACCAGGTGGCGTTAGGTGTAATCAAACAATCTATGGCTTTAAACTATCACGCCTTGCAAAAACTATTTGATGCAAATGTACTTCCCTTTCAGGTTGGCCGTATGGTTATGCTTCAAATGACAGAGTTAGAACAGGTATTACGCCAACAATTACATAACCCAAAGACAATTGAACAAATGGTCGAAGAAGCCGTTAAGAGAAATCCTGAGTACAAGGAAATACTGATTCGATTACTTAAAAATATTCGGGTGTGATTATCAAATCAATTTCGAGGCGCAACAACAGCGAACAGCTCATAAAGTACATCTTTAAGGAGCAAGCCCTAACGCCTAAGTCGTACAAGAAAATGATTGCCGAGATTAAGGCTGAACATCTGGCAAACAAGGCGGTGTATGTTGCTGGCATCAGGTTGTCAAAGGACAACATTCGACAACTGGTCGCAGAAAGCCAAGATGCAAAGATGCTGAGGGAATTGAAGAAATTCGATGGCACGATCAAGGAATTCATAGAAGAGCGTCTGGAAGGAAAGATTTCTGTTTTGCCAAAGGAACTGCAGGGTCTCGCTAAAGAAGCGAAGAAGTATGAGAACGCAAAGGAATTCTCAGAAGATCTTCTCTATCACGGCACTGGTAAGGAAATAGGTAGATTCCAAACTGAGAAATTTGACGTGCTATGGACTACGCAAACACCGGCACTGGCTCAAGCATATATCCCAGAAAAGACTGAGGGGCATATTAAGGATGGTCAGGAAAAATTACCTGATGGGACATTGTATGTTATTCCCGGAAAAAATGACCTGAAGCTCTATGATGCAACCCATGTCCTCCTAGATTTAGTTAATCCCGGCAAGCTAGAAAATGACTTCTTTAAAGAGAAACAGAAACTGGGCTATGATGGCATAAAAGTATACGATGTCGTATCAACCAATGGAGAGAAAAGCAGGTATTTTGGTGTTGGCATATTTTCTAAGACCCTTGAAAAGCTTAACCCTATTCCCGTTGCGGCAAATCATGTAAAAGTAGAAGCCTTTGCTGAACCTCGTTCAGAGGACTTTAATCCTGAAAAGTTCTACAAAAAGGCTATGCGTGAACCTGAACCTTTTATCATCAAGCACAATCTTCGTGGTGATACCATAGCACAATTCAACAAGGAGTTTAGAGTTAACGAAGCACAGCGAATACATACCAGTTCACGTCAGGTGGCAATTCACCATACAATACTGTCTTGGGCTGATGCCGATGCAGAGAAGGTCAACGATGCCATGCTCAAGGACCTAGCGAATGAATATATTCGGCTCCGTGGTGAGAACAACCTTTATGTAGGAACCGTACACCGTGAAAAGGACCATGTTCATTTGCATCTGGCTATGTCAGCTACAAGGCTTGATGGCATTTCAAGCAGGATACCGAAAGAAGTATTTCAAGAGATAAAGGTCAAGTTGCAACAGTACCAGAAAGAGAAATACCCTGAATTGTCCCATAGCCTTCCTAAGCATCGGATGGGAAATGATAAGAAAGTAGATAAGGAGGCTGAAAAAAATATAAAAACGCAACGACGAAGTTCTGATAAGGAAATCTTACTTGGGTTGCTCGAAACGACATATGAAAAGTCTCAGTCTGTTGAACAATTTTTAGAAGAGATTAAAAAGCATGGTCATGAACCTTACTACCGAAATGGGACAGTTTTACAGGGTATAAAATTTGAGGGCAATCAAAAATTTAGATTTACTAACCTTGGATTTTCGAAGGATAAAATACTAGAACTCGATACCAGAAAAGATAAGGAGGAAAATGAAGTTAAAGAACTGGCCGAATTAAGACAGCCAACAAAGAACCGATTACTTGAAATAGAGAAAAAGGATTTTCAGGGCAGACCTATAGTGATTGGAGAAGAAGCTATTGGCTTGAGTGAGGATGAACAACGAAACTACAATCAGCAACTACTTGATAGCAACAGAGAGTTTGAAAGCACCCATGGTATTCCAATGGACTTAGATACGATTCCTATGAGTCCTACGGAAATTGAAGACCTGACAAAATTAGTTAATGACAATCTCTGTGATGACTGCAGAAAGGAAGCGGAGACTCCAGGCTACAATAATCCGAGATACTACACTGGCGATACCTTTGATATGGAACGGTATCACGATCATGTACTAGAAGAGCTCATCCACCTCTCAACTATCAGGGGTGTATTTAATAGCAAAGATTTGGATTCCAAGGATATTGATGACCGGAGGATAGATACGAATGAGGATTCTAAGGATGAAAAGCCGGAGGAAAAAGAAAGTAGGGATACTAAGGATGACAAAGATGAACGTGCAATTAGTAGGGGTAAGGAACCGGAGCGGGGTGAGGATGACTTGGAAAGGTAAAAGGAGTGCGCTCTCTACTTTAAATCAAAGACTATTTTCTAATTTTAATTCATGGAAAACAAGAAACTAATCACCATCGAAGTCGATGAGGAGAATATATTGGCTCTGCAACGTTTCCTTTTTGATGACGTAAAGGGAGATGAGCAAGAGGTTTTGAGGTATAAAGTCTGCACGCTATCACGGGCTATAGATGTAGCTTTTGAAAACACTGTTAACTATGAGGCCTTACCGGACAATTTAGATCAATCCCACAAGCTTATAGAAGTCCAACGAAATCGGATATACGAATTGGAGAAAGAGGAAATCTCCTTTCCATTTAGGATGTATTCGGCACTTGGTGCAATTTTAGATCACAACCCAGAATATCAATTGCAGCCTCCCGCAGAATTAAATGTATTTGACGAAGAATTTAAAATTTACCGAAGAGGTTTTAAGATTATAGTAAAGGATATTATCTGCATTACTACCGTCACGAAACGGAAGAAGGCCATTTATGTGAGATATGAAAATGAGGACGGGAGTAATTCGGGGCGCAGGTACATATTCAATAGTAATGAGTATAATTTTGATACTCTCTGTAAGTTATTAGACCCGCTGGCTCACAGGCTTATCCGAGTTTCAAAAACTGCTATTGTAAATGTGGCTTACTTTGAAATAGCCAGTGATAACTACCTATACCGTTCCCCTCATTGTCCAGAACTTGTCACAGTCGAAAAATTGAGAATAACGGGAAAGAAAAGCGAGTACGACACATGTAAAAATGATTTTATAAAGGTAAAGGACGCTCATAGAGCACATGTTTTGGAACAAAAAAGGATTCTTGGGTACATGTTTCAGGTAGATTCATTTGTGGAAAATAGCTTTACACCTTAACCTTTAAAAACAAGTGTATGAGCAACAACAAGAGTCGTAGTCGAAATGACCAACGGTCAGATGTAAAAAATGAAAACAATGCGGAATTCTTAGCCGCCGCGAAGAATCATGAAAAACAAGTGAGTAGTAAGCCTACTCCCCAGGTTGCTATTCCCAAACCAAAGGAAAAACAATGACCAGCTTGGTTTTAAAAGAAATAGCCTGTTATCTTTAGCAGGCTATTTCGTTTTTGGGAACCTCTATAGTTTATGTGCAAATTATGTGCAAATGAAAAAGGGTTCCAGAGGCTAAAACCGCTGAAACCCTTGTCTGTATTGGTGGGAGCACACGGGTTCGAACCGCGGACCCTCTGCTTGTAAGGCAGATGCTCTGAACCAGCTGAGCTATGCTCCCTCTTTTTGTCTAAGGGACTGCAAAGATAAGCGGATTTTTCGTTTCTG
>CAIUZK010000127.1 GCA_903903635.1 uncultured Bacteroidota bacterium | reverse complement strand
TAAAATATAATACAAATTATGGCAAAGCTGGTTCTGGATATGAGCGCAATGGAAGAAAATTTCTTTGAAGAATCGGCCATGATGGGTATAGGTACCGCTTTACCCGCATACAATCTTTGCTGGATGCTGAATAAAACATTTGATATAAACTTCATTCGCGATACCGAGCAGAATATCTCAATAACCAAGAAAGGAGTCAGGTATGATTTTCCTGTTTATGTTTACAACTTTCCGAATAGCCCCTATAAATACCTGCTTTATAAACTTAGAAATGCTTCAGAATTTCTTTTACCTGAAACAAAACAACTTGATTTTTTGTGGCTAATTCAAACTGCTACACCTGAAGAAGATGCATTGGAAATCCTGACAGAGCTAAAATCAATTAATGAAGTGCAATTGGCTCAATTACTGGCGTCCGAACAATTGAAAAACCTGAAAAATCTTATTGTTTAGTTCAATGTCATTAAGCCCTAACTTCCTTTTTCAGGGAATAGGGTTGGTATTTTTAGATTGTCCAAGAGGTCAGTGGTAGATTGTGTTGCTTCTGAAAGATATCATTAATCATTAATTTTTATTTTTTTTTCATTTCAACAAGTTGCATCATCAAGTCTAAAAGAGAATATGTTTCTGTTTCTGTATTCAGATAAAATTTGCGACTTTTGGGTTATATTAAAATTAACTTTTACCAGAAACGCAATACTTGTTTGTTTTCGCAATGCGAGCTACTTTTGCAGCCTAACAGAGCGTGCCGATGATGAGAAATAGACTTTTATTCACTGTTGCATGTATTGTATTAGCCATAGTTCTCGATAGCTGCCACTCCAGCCAAAAAGCCACCTATTCACATTCCAGTAAACCTAAGTTTATAAACGATGTGGCATTTGCGCCGCACAACAAATCGAATGTTACGCACAATGCCATTGACCCTAAAAAATATACACCAAAGCCAGCTCCCAAGTCAGCCACTGTGGCGCAAAAGCCTGTTAAAAAGGTTGTAGCGCCTGTGGCCGGGCGTAAAGAAACCTATGAAGAACCACCAAAAGTTGTTCGGAACAAGTATGCTGAAATATTGGGTGTACAACCTAAAGAAATTACCAATAAAACCCTGTATCAGTTCATAGACAAATGGTATGGCACCAACTACCGTCTTGGGGGCCAGGACGGATCGGGTATAGATTGTTCCGGGTTTGCTCAAAAGCTTTATGGCGAGGTGTATGGCATCGACCTTTCCCGTACATCACGTGAGCAATACAGCAATTGTAAAAGAATAAAACACGCCCATGATGCCCGGGAAGGAGATCTTGTTTTCTTCCACATACACAGCAAGCGCATAACGCATGTAGGTGTATACCTCGCCAACGACTTCTTTGTTCATTCCTCCAGCACCGGTGGTGTAATGATCAGCAGCCTTAATGAAGATTACTGGCATAAGTATTATGCCGGCTGCGGCCGGGTGCCTGGGGGATAACACGGATTCCAAAATCCAAATCCACAATACAACCTATCAGCTTTTCAACTAGTCAACCAGTAATTTCAATACCTGAACAGCCGAGCCTTCCCCCTGCCTGATGCGGCATTGATAAAGCCCCGGAGAAAGATTCGAAACAGGAATGACAGTGGAAATACCCGACAATAGATAGCTGCCCAAGTGTTTTCCATCAATAGCTAAATATCTGCCATAGCACCAGAACTGAATGGTTCGCTATTGGATATGGTAACCTGCCCTGATGCGGGATTAGGGTAAAGCTGAATGGCTGACTGATCAAAACCAGGGTTCGGCACAGCCAAGGTAGCCGGATTGGTGTAATAATTATTTATGGAAACAAGAACGTTGTTTCTTGTAAATCGCGACGTTGCCAGCAATTCTATTCGTACATCCTGAGTATACCACGAATAACTTTGCATAATACAATGGTAGTTATAGAGCACTCCGTAAGCCTGTGTGCTATTGCACCCGCAATGCATTAAAAGCGCCATTAGGTAGTATCAATGTCCCATAACCATCTGCTTTTACGCTCACAGTGCCGCTGCGATAATAGGTAAAGGTATCTACAGAATAAACATAAAAAGGGTTAGGTGAATTTGAAAATAAATAATCAAAAAAATCATCATTATTGCCTCTTTGTACTCACCCTGGTTGCCAGACCTTCATTTTTCATGGGAAATCAGAAAACCCCTACTTTTGCACAAAATTTCTTTCTTATGCGTTTCTTCTGCATTATCCTGATTTGCTTTGCCATTGGTTCTACGGCCTGCAACAATCCAACTACACTGGTAAAAGTCAATACAGATTCACTAAAGGCAGCAGCAAAGGCGGCAAGAGTGCCTGCCAGCAATATGAGTAAGGAAGGTACGGTACTCATGATGTCGGTGGTGGAAAAATATTACGGACTCAAAAATGCACTTGTTGCCACCAAGGCCGATAGCGCTAAACGTACCGCTGTTAATCTTCTGGCTATGACCGGCATATTGAAACACTACCTGGAGTCTGATACTGCTTTTGGAAAAGGACTGATGCCTTATGTTGATACTATTATTAATGAAGCTAACCAGATTCCGGCCATTGAGGACGAGCATTGCGAAAAACAACGTATCCATTTCGAACATATTTCCAGCGCCATCTATGGTATGGCTAAAAAATCAGGACTCAAAAACGCGGGTATATACCATGAATTCTGCCCTATGGCTTTCCATGATAAGGGCGCTTTCTGGCTCAGCGATGATAATGAAATAAGAAACCCATACTTCGGCAGCAAAATGCTGGAATGCGGCGAAGTAACAGACAGTCTTTAATATCCAACCGCACCAACCAATGACCAACCCGAACCATTCAGGCAATCGACTCCTTAAAGCCCGCACCATCAAATCATTAATAAAAATTGCCCCTCTTTGCTTTGCAATCGGGCTGTTATTGATGTTCCAATTTTCACCAGCATTGGCACACGCCCAGAAAGTATCGCTCAGCGGCTATATGCGCGATGCACAGACCGGCGAAAGTATTATTGGAGGCACGGTATATATCAAAGAAGCCGATCAGGGCGCACAGAGCAATAACTATGGCTTTTACTCTGTTTCAGTTCCTCCCGGCAAATACACCGTCGTATTTTCTTATGTTGGTTATACCGCTATTGTAAACGAGGTCGACCTAAGCAGCAGCCTTACCTATAATGCCGAACTGCATAGCGCTACTACCCTTAATGAAGTACACATTACCGCCCAGCGCAAAGACGAAAATGTTAAGAACACCGAAATGGGTACGGTCACGCTCTCCATCGACAGGGTGAAGGCCCTGCCGGTTTTATTTGGCGAGGTCGATATACTCAAAACAATACAATTGCTGCCGGGTGTACAGTCGGCAGGTGAAGGAAATTCCGGATTCTATGTGCGTGGTGGCGGCCCCGATCAGAACCTTGTGCTACTGGATGATGCGGTGGTGTATAATACCGGACACCTCTTCGGTTTCTTCTCGGTGTTCAATTCAGATGCCATTAAAGATGTAACCCTTATAAAAGGCGGCGCCACAGCCAACTATGGCGGCCGGCTTTCATCAGTGGTGGATGTGTACATGAAGGAAGGAAATATGAAAGAATACCATGCCGAAGGCGGTATTGGACTTATTGCTTCCCGCCTTTCTTTGCAGGGCCCTATCAAAAAAGATAAAGGCTCTTTCATAGTATCAGGCCGCCGCACTTATGTCGATGTGCTGGCTCGTCCCTTCTTCAGTCAGCTCAAAAATTCGGGTTATTATTTCTACGATGCCAACCTAAAGGCCAATTACAAATTGGGGAAAAATGACCGTGTCTATATGAGCGGATACATGGGTATCGACAAGTTTAAATTCGGCAGCGAAAACGGGCACTTCAAAGCCGATATCCCCTGGGGTAATAAAACGGCCACCATTCGTTGGAACCATCAGTTTTCTGATAAGATTTTCTCCAATACTACCCTGGTTTACAATGACTATAATTTTGAATCCAACTTTAATCAGAACACTTTCGCTGTGCGCATGGCTTCCGGTATTAAGGATTATAATGCGAAAACCGATTTCGACTTTTTCTCATCCTTCAACCATCATTTCAAGGCCGGATTTGCTTATACGCACCATAAATTTATACCTAACCAGATTTCCGGCCAGGTAGACACTATAAAGCTGGAACCTAACAATGCACTGATAAAATATGCGCACGAGGCCGGAGCCTATATCATGGATGATTTCGATCTTACCAAATGGCTCAAGATCAACATTGGCCTGCGTTACTCCTGGTTCCAGCAGGTAGGCCCGTACACCGGTTACGATTTCGATTCGCTCGGCAATCCTACGGACACCCTGCACTTCGCAAAAAACAAGCCGGTAAAAACCTTTGGCGGATTTGAACCAAGGTTCAATATGCGCTTCGTACTCAACGAAAACTCATCCATCAAAACAAGCATATCCAAAACCTACCAGTACCTGCACCTGGTCTCCAACAACGGCAGCACACTGCCAACCGATGTTTGGGTACCCAGCAGTTATATTGTAAAACCACAGGAAGCATGGCAGTACTCCGCCGGATACTTCCGCAATTTCCTGGATAACAAACTGGAGACTTCGGTAGAAGTTTACTACAAAGACATGAAAAACCAGATTCAATACAAGGATGGGTATGTACCCAATACGCTTACCGACCCTGAGCTATCGTATGTATATGGCACCGGCACGGCTTATGGAGCCGAATTCTTTATCAATAAAACCCAGGGTAAATTTACAGGCTGGATAGGCTATACCCTATCCTGGACCAACCAGCTTTTTCCCAAGCTGAACAATGGCGAAACCTTCCCTGCCAAATACGACCGACGTCATGACATATCAGTGGTAGGAACCTATACCTTTAATAAAAAATGGACCACCTCTGCAGTGTTCATTTATGGCTCGGGGAATGCTATTACGCTGCCTACTTCTTACTATATTATAGATGGCCAGATAGTAGAGCAGTTCAGTAAGATCAATGCTTATCGCGTACCTTCTTATCACAGGCTCGATGTTTCGGCCACCTATACACCGCAGCATACCAAACCCCACAAATGGCAGGGCTCATGGACTTTCTCAGTCTATAATGTTTACGACCACCACAACCCCTACTTCCTGTATGTTGATAATACCGGAACTGTTACCCAGGGAATAAAGGTTACCGTATACGAAGTGTATATACTACCCATTATACCTAGCATCACCTATAACTTTAAGTTCTAACCCTGTATCTCAACCCGGGTTACCGAAAACAATCACTTACATCGGCATGAGTTCCGGGTAAAATTCAAATGTCGAAATTGGCAATCCTGAATATGGGAACAGGGGCTGTAATTACAGGCTGTAAGGCTATACGGAGATACTTTAAAAGAAGATTATTTACTTATCAATTTTTAACAAAAGCAACCTCGTCCATCAAATGTACAAGCTATATTTACCCGGTTGATGATGGAAACAAATTTGGGCTATAATAGTCATTTTGTTTAACAGTACAGACATAGCTCATCTGTTAGCTGATACAGCAATTTTTCCGATCAACTCTTATTGTTCAATTTAAATAACAATTGACGTGCAGAATTCACATCATATTTCAGGTAGATGTTTTTAATGTGATAACTTACAGTAAAAAAAGTGATTCCCAGAGTCTCTGCAATCTCTTATTCCTATTTTGTCAGCTTATCAAATACCACGTCATCAGCTTCCCTTTTCTTATTCAGCATACTGATCAATTTGGTTGTAGTACTTAGCTGCAGAAAACTTCCGATTATGATAACTTCCTTAAAAACATCTACAACCTGAGCCAATGTGAATGGCTTATATAAATAGCCGCTGGCTCCATTCTCCAAGGCCTTCATAATTAATTTAGGGTTATCATCCCCGGAAATTACTATCAGATTGGATTCCGGAAATTTTTTCTTAAGTAATTTTATTTCGTCAAACCCTGAAGCATCGTCCAAATGCTCATCCATCAAAATAAAATCAGGGACTTCGTAAAAAGACTCTTTAAGAATGTTGCTTACCCAGCCCGTTGAAAAAACGATACTGTATCCGCCCTTCAATTCCAGGTATTGCTCTATTGTTTCGCGCAATTGCAAATTATCTTCGAGTATACCTACATTCAGGAGTATATTTTCCAATTAATCTTAAAAACAGCCCAATTTTGTGAAGCGCTATATAATTGATGTAAATTTACACTGGAAAAATAACTATATCACTTACTAAGATTAGTAATAAATCCGAAAAAAATGTTATGACAATTAAAATTGAAAGTTTGGTTCATATATAAGTTGCACACTTTTTTTGCCATGTGACGTTGATTAAATAAAGTACACCATATTGCGAAGTTATATTCCTTTTATTAACTGCCATAGCTTTAGCGAAGGCATGTTATTAACTGCCATAGCTTTAGCGAAGGCATGTTATACGAGGCATGCCCGCAAGGGCACGAGCGCAGCTCTATCTGCGAATAGTGCGCTATTTAAAGACTGCTATGTAGAAAAGCGTAGTGCCGATATGTGGGATTAATATCACATAAAATTAGGTTTTTCGTTCGATAAAACAAAATAATCTCAGACTGCTATATGCGGTCATTTTAATTG
>CAIUZK010000126.1 GCA_903903635.1 uncultured Bacteroidota bacterium | reverse complement strand
TATTCCCGTTTTTTAATATTATATAAATTTTGTATTTTATTATTTTTGCCTGTTTCCGCGCTTATTTCTGGTTGTGGCTCCGGTGCCAGCAACATTCCGGATGTCTCTAAAATCAACATCACCCTCCAGACTTTCCGTTTCGACAAAGACCTCTATGCCATCGACACCAACCACATCGGCCCGGGACTACAAAAGCTCAAAGAAAAATATCCTGATTTCTTAAATTATTATCTCGATACGGTAAGGCAATACGGCATCTTCGGCAATTTTTCCGATACAGCCCATGGTGGTATTGACTCATTACGCATAGATCTCACATATAAAGATTTTGTACAACTCCAGGATACCATTGTAAAATACTTCCCCGATAATAAAGACATCGACGACCAATTAACCACCGGCTTCCGGTTCATGAAATATTACATGCCTACCTATACCCCACCCCGCATTTTTTACCTCAACATGGGCCTCAGCAAATGGCCATCATTCCCTGTCGATAAATACACCGTATGCGTAGGGCTCGATATGTTCCTGGGCGATCAGTATCCTTTCTACAAATCCATAGGAGTACCCTACTACATGCTCAGTCACTTCCGCAAATCATACCTGCCGGTTTCGGTTTTTAAAACCGTCTACGAAATCCAGCATCCCTTCGACCAGGACGATAAAACACTGCTCGATCTTATGATGCAGCGCGGCAAGGAACAATACTTCCTGCACAAGATAATGCCAACAACACCCGACTCTGTTTTATTCGGGTTTACCCAGGTGCAACTCGACTGGTGCGAAAAAAATGAGGCGCTGGCTTACAACTTCTTTATTCACCAGAAACTACTGTACTCTAAAGAAGGGCACAGCATAACTTCTTACGTTTACGACGGTCCGTTTGCCAAAGATCTCGAATCGCCTGCCGACCCTGTAAAATACACCCCCGGCAATCTCGGTTCATGGCTCGGATACCGTATAGTTTCCGCCTACATGGAGCAGCATCACGACATCACCCTCGAACAACTACTTAACCAACATACCGACCCACCCAAAATGCTCGAACAGGCAAATTACAGGCCCAAATAAAGCAAATGGCTCCAGTGCAACAATTGGAAATTGGAAATTGAGCAATTGGAAATTAATTGTTGTCCAGAGGCAATTGCTACTATATAGCTTCAGTGGCTATGGCACACTTTTACTACATCTCACTATTGTGCAAAAAAACACAGTCCACGCAACACGGAATCCCCTCCTGTTGTTTCGCAGATCCCGAAGAATTTCGGCGAAGGCCGAATACACTGGGGTGGTCCACTCGCGTAACCTACGGTAACTCAATTGGAAATTGGAAATTCCTACATTGGAAATTAATTACTTATCTTTGTTAACACTTATGAGCTACGCAGAACGCCAATTAGTAAAATCATATTCAGGATTATTTGAGGGATTAAGCTCCTTAAGTAAGGCTGGGTTAATTGAACAATTGTCTAAATCTTTGAAAGCCGAAAAAAAATCAAAAGACACAGCATTCTACAAATCTTTCGGTGCGTTTGGTTCGGTATCATCGCCTGAAGAAATAATCAATGAAATAAAAGAAAATAGAAAGTTCAGGAAAAAGGATCTTAAATTCTGATGAAGTACCTGCTTGATACCAGTATATGCGTCTTTTTTCTTCGCGGAAAATTGAATTTAGATCAGCATATTAAAGAGCATGGCAGGGAAAATTGTTGTATCTCCGAAATCACTGTTGCCGAATTGCGCTATGGTGCCGTCATCTTGTAATGTATTGCAGAATCATAACTCTGCGCAGATGCTATGCTGCCAAATGATATTAGCAGGCATAGTAAAATTGACTGTTTCATTAGGTGTGTTTTATTTGGTTAATTAAATTCTTATGAGTATTCGTTTATTGCACGATTAATTTTTGTACAACCCGATAACCTTTTTCGTT
>CAIUZK010000125.1 GCA_903903635.1 uncultured Bacteroidota bacterium | reverse complement strand
TCATCTATATTTATAAGGTTTTTCATAAGCCGGGTGACTATGACCGCCGGCATATTGCCACGCCCGCTACACGGATCGATCCACGTTTTTTTCTTATCGTACCAGATGTCTTTTGGCAAAGAGTCACACATCCGTTCGATCAACTCAACCGGAGTAAATACTTCCCCATGATCCTTTGATTTTTCTTTAGAATGAATTGATTTCTCTTTTACCTTGATTATTAAATTTTCCATTGCATTGTATGTATTAAAATCATCGTTTATTGTTAGGTAGTCTCCGGGACAATATTGTCCCGGAGGTTATTTCTATTATTTCCAGGTAAGCGATTTGTATAGTATCTCTGTACGTAATTGGTGAAATACGGCCCGTGACAACGAAGGCGGCAATATATTCCCAGTCAACGTTTTTTGGAAGTCGTTGCTCACCATGGTTAAATCCATATGTTCCATCTCGCTTAACTTTAATCGCTCTGCCAGATTAAACTTGCGTGGTGTTCCATACTCATATACAATTGTATCATCGGCTACCACTAACGTCCCAAAAATTTGGTTGTAACCGTTTTTATAACGCTTGGTTGATTGACCAGAGGCAAAGCCATCAAGGTGAGGAAATAAAACATGGAACGATACCTTTGAGTAATCAATTGGCTGAGGAGTTGGATATGAAAATTCAATCCCCAGATCCTTCCTAATACCAACCACGGTGAGCCTCGGCCTGTGTTGTCTTCCGCCATAATCCATGGGAGTGAGCACGGCCATTTTTACATTGTAGCCTTTCATGGAGTTCAAGGCGGTCTCGAACTGGCGCTGTAACGGTTCATTTAAAACATCGAAGTAGGAATCTACGTTTTCTATGTAGAAAGTCCAGGGGTAGATGTCGTCTATGACCCGCAACTGCTCAGTCAAAAGATTGGCTCTTTCGGACAGGCACTTGCGAACTGGATTGGATCGGGAAACGTCCTGACAGGAAGCTGTTGATAATACGCAGTCCATTTCACCTTTCTTATACCGTTCACCACCATTATCCGCGATGTAATCAAATACCTGATCTCCGGTGAGCGTGCTAATATCAGCGACATGGTAGATGCCGGTTTTATTGTTCGCATAGAAGACCTTCTGGGCATCCTTTTCCCAGTCACAGGAGTAAACGCTGTCCCATCCATCAAGCTCGGCTCCATGTTCGCCGCCTCTTACGCCACTGAATAATCCGATAACCTTAGGCTGCCTTTTGATTGGGTGCCCCGATTGCAATAATTGTTGCTTTTTCATTGTTATTGTTTATATGTTTTAGAATTTTATCGAACCCTGAACCCTTGATGTGGAGGTTTGCCCCATTGCCAAATAACTGCACCAGGTCATAGAACGCCTCGCCATTCTCAGATGGCTTTGAAGAGAAGTTCACCCTGTCAAGCACCTTATTGTCCAAGACTGCAGTGATCGTTTCACCGGATTTACTTATTTCCAGTTTTTTTCCTTTTACCATGTATGTCAGGGATTGAAACACAAAATCCGGTGAAATGCTGGTATCAATAGGCACTACCTTTTTTTCCTTCTTATGCGCTTTATCAACAGTGCGCGATTTCTTTTCGGCATAGGCGGTATTCACTGTATCTATTGCCTTGGATAAGGTTAGTTCCCTGTTATCCACTTTTTGGAGCAAGTCGGGATCGTGCTTGTATATCTGGGAAATGTATTGTATCGTTCCTTCTGAATATCCCGTCAGGTATGATAATTTCGAACGAATATCTGCACCAGGTATTTCCGCACTCCATATTTTACCGGCATCAGTTTTCCAAAATTCCTCAATGAAGAAGCAAGCTTTTACCAGGGATACTTTTTTCTTCCTTAGACGCCTGTGCTTCAGGTTTACTAACTGTGGAATGTCGGTATCCTCAATACCTTCTATCACATCGACCGGGATTTTATCCAGACCCTGCGCTATGGCAATATCCACATAAAAACCGTTTGCCAGGATGCGCATATCGGATGTCACCAAGACGTTTTCCCTGAGCTTATAGTCCCCATATAGTTTTGTTTCATAGGCGTCGGGGCCTTCTATACCTAACATCTCTACAAGCGGGTGTTTCAGCAGTTCCTTCGGGTCGACCGGCATTTCCGTTACTTTTACTTTATAAGTCATGATTCTTTATTTATTTGTTTATGGTTGTGAAGCCTACCAGGTCTGAGCGCAGGTACTTCGGTTAAGGCAATGGCTACGCCATACCTCCATTTGAGATTAAAGTTTTTGAAATGAAATTCTTTTTAAAAGAGACCCTACAGCAAGGCTTTATTTATCAGTCTACGGCGTAGGGTAATCCGTATTTAATACGGACTTGCGGCTAAGGTGGCGAGTTACTGCTGGTGCTGAATTGTGATGGTATCATGGCGATTTTGTTTGTTAGGCTGCGAACTTTTGTTGGGAGGGAACTGTTATCGTGTTGCGCTCTGGCATCTCACTAAAGGTTTTACCATTCAGTAATCTCCCTGCCTTCTTTTTATTAGTGCCGCCCCACTGCTTAAAGAAAAAAGCAACACCAGCTGTTTTACATTGTTCCTGAATATCAAGTACCCATTTTTCATCCATCGGTCGAGGTTTCCGTCCAGATTCACCTCCACAGATCAGCCATGATATTTTATCCAGGTTCATATTTGGAAGTGGCCCTATCAACGGTTCGCAGGATAAGAACTTTACCTTCGCCCCAGTCTGTCGCAGATCATCTATCCGGTTAACTACTCGGTTATCCTCCACTGATACCCCCATCCAGATATTAGGAGTCCAGTTCAATTGTTCATGCAGTTCTAACAACCGTGCTGAACGCTTTGTAAGTACCTGAAAGGTATGGATCGGGTTATCATTCATGACCTTAAAGAACCTTTGGATAAAGTCCAGCGGAATATCCTCATGAAACAGGTCGCTCATGGAGTTCACGAAAACCACCTTTGGCTTACGCCATGTATACGGGATATTAAACGTATCTGGGTGCATCCTCACTTTGAATGCATCTTTATACTTTTCCACACCCATCGCCTGTAAGCGCTTAGACATTACCTCGGCATAGCAGTTCTTACAACCTGCAGATACTTTATCACAGCCAGTTGTGGGATTCAAGGTATCTCCTGTCCATTCAATTGTAGTTTGGCTCATAATTTTTTTATCTTTTTTGAGTTTAATAATTTATACATATCTTTTTTATTTCTTCATTCCGGCATGACTCATCATATCAACCATCCCGACTTTATGCAATCCGTATTGAATGCGAACTGGATCCTACCGGTGGTGAGTTGCTGCTGCTGTTGAATTGTGAATTTTTCATAGCGGTGTAGTTTGTTATTGTGAAATAGACACGCTTGGATTAACAACACCGGTTTCAACAGAAGGGTAGATACTCAGGAACTGATCAAGGCGCCTTTCTCTCCCCCAGGCAGCGTCTCCCTCAATTGCATCATACTGTAGTATAACGACCCAGCCCGTCGGAATAATATGAAAATCCATATCATCCAGAGCTTGTTTCTCATAGGCATCGAATGTGTCCACGACTATCAGGTCGGTTACCATAACCTGAATTGACTGTCCAAAATTTACATGGACGGCTTCTGAACCCACCAGCCACCGGTGTTGTTTCATAACGGCTACTGCATCTTTTTTACTTCCAAAAATGGAAGCCGGTGCTACCCTGGATAGCTCAGCCGGATTAATTTGTAACTGTTTCATTGACTGCTTTTTTAATCGTTTGTGGTGGTTCAGATTTAACTGGTATCACCCATTGTTGTTTAGTACTTTTTACATTATATCGTTCCTCTGCTTCTACTGAAAATAGGATAAACGATAGGAACTCTGAGAATGCCCTGGTGATGAATCGCCGGCTACATAGATTAACTGCTTCATGTGGTTAGTGATTTTAGAGCGGGTTTAATTAATGGTACCATCCTTTAGCACTACACTATGCTGGAACTGTTGGGTAAGCCAGTCTATTACAGCCTTTGTGCTCCTCCTGCGGATGGTGTACCCTTCGTGCTCAACTGAGGCCACCATCATTAAGTCGGGCCCATTATCATCACTATCATAGGTGGCGAAATCGATTTTTATAGTCCTGGCATCGATATGGATATATATGGTATAGGCAACCGTCATGCGAACACCATTGTTGATACGCAGCCAGTGGTTACTAACAGGCATCAGGTTCACTTGTGATTTGGCCCCATGCGATATGGCGCAGTTCATGATTCTGGAAACTGCATTTAGAACCTCTTCCGGCACATCAGATATGGGTATATAAACCCGGGACTGCTTACCGATAGAGATACTGTGTGTTGGTGAAAAGCGTATTACCTTTCCCTTCCCGGTGGATGCCTGTAAACTGTCTGCCCAGGTTTTATCGGTGCTGAAAATGGAACCTTCACGCTGCTGCTGCTGCTGTCTTAAAAAAGAGTACCTCATGATTTTTTATTTATTTGTTATCACAAAGGTAGTTAGGTGTTTAGCCATTGACTAAGCTTGAAAGGCCCACTACGAGCGGGACTACGAGTAGTTGACGAACATAAAAATAGTCCAAAAGAGTTGATAATAGAGGCGTGTGAGGCACGCCAATCTAAGGCATGAGGCGGTAAAAATCCTTTAATATTTGTTTGGAATAGTTACTCGTAGTACGAGCGAAATTCGAATTAAGAAAACGAAAACCATGAATTCTACTAACACGGTTATTTCATCCAGTTACTTTGCTATAATTGGGTATAGTGGGTATACCTTTTAAAATGTTCGCTATCTCTTCGATTTTCGGTATAGCCGGGTCTGATGGAAGCAGGTGCATCTTTGCCAGTTTTTTATTATTAAGTTCCTTGCTATCCTTATCCACAAAGCAATTTGCGGTAATAAGCCAGGTATTTTGTGGTTTAATCAG
>CAIUZK010000124.1 GCA_903903635.1 uncultured Bacteroidota bacterium | reverse complement strand
GATGAATATCACTTTAGATATAACAGAAGACAAAAAATGGGGGTAATCTTTGATACCCTTATAAAAAGAATGGTCAAAAATGATCCAATACGCTTGTTATCAAAGGATTGATATTGCGACCTAAGTGCCTATACCTATATAGTTGTTCAGTGTAGTACCGGTATTTGAAGCAAGAATAATTTTGCCATCTGGTAAATTTTCTGAGCCTCCGTCGCTTAGGTTTACACCAGAACTGGCAGCGGCTGTCCATGTATTTGCTACCGGATCGTATATTTCAGCCAGATTACCTGCACCATATTCACCTCCGCTCACAAAAACACGCCCATCGTTTAATACCCATGATGAAAAGTATAGCCTGTCGTTCAGCATAGCTGCAATGGTGGACCATGTACCATTTTTGTAACTACCCGTTACATCGGGTGTTAGCTTGTTCCAGGTTGTTCCGGGTGTGATGCCAATTCCACCATAATAGGTTTTTACAATTACGGATCCATCAGTTAACAATAACATAACGCCGCCGTTATAATTTGGAGCAAGGTTGTTTACCGCTGACCATGTGCCTTGAGCATTTATTTTGCTGCTGAAAATAAGTGTGCAAGATAAATAGAGCAGTATTGTTTTAAGCGAAAAACTTTTAGTAGAGAGTGCCATGACCTTAATTGAAAATTGTTAAGTAATTCCTATCTATCAATTCAAAAATGTTAATGATTTACTAAACTAAACACAAAATTAGATTTTTATTTTGAAATTCCTAACAGATTTCAACGCTATATTTATTTTTATTAGAGCACCCATAGTTAATTCAAGTAATGATAAAATTTAAATTGTTTCAAAACGGTGTTAATGATAACAAATTGCTATACGTTGTATATGAAAAATAAGTAGCAAACTATGTTTGCACCAAAGTTGAGTTATCAGGTCAATCTGGCTTTGCCGGATTGACGTGTCCTCTTAATATTATTTCCTGCGACTTTTTAAAAACCCGGTTATACAATGCCATAAAAAAACTCCCGATTAACGGGAGTTTTTTGAAGAGGCAAAATAACTAACTAGTGTTGAATTGAAATTCTTGAGTTGAAATTCACACTTTCTGATTTTACTGAAATAAGATAGATACCATCTTTCAGGTTGCTCATATTCAATTGAACTAAACCGGAACCTTGTACCATAATAAGTTCAGACCTGAAAACCTCACGACCAAGAAGATCCGCAACTGTTACCAAAGCATTCCCTGTAGCCATATTGTCATATTGCAAATTCAGATAACCGGCTGATGGGTTAGGGAATATTCTCACATCATTGTTCTGTAAAACAGAGCTAATTTCTGTACTTGCAGCTCCTGCTGAGATGTCAACTGGTTCAACAACCGGGGTAACTTCAGCAGCGAGTATATTTAAAATATTTCCATAATCCTGGCCTATGCTAATTGTTCCACCAATATATCCAGGAGGAGCTGGTGAAAGAACCGTGATTGTTTTATAAACCGCGCAACCGCCAATGGAATAGTAGATATTAACAGTTCCGCCAGCTACACCTGTAACAACACCAGTAGTTGGGCCAACAGTTGCAATAGCAGGATTTCCGGTGAACCACGAGCCGCCTGCAGTTGCATCGGTCAGCGTGATGGTTGGTCCGCTGGTATGAACTGTACTGCTTCCTGAAATTGCGGCAGGAACAACATTTACAGTTATTACTTTGTAAACAGCGCAACTACCAACAGTATAGTAAATATTAACTGTACCACCAGATACTCCGGTAACAACACCGCCGGAAGTTATGGTTGCTATACCCGGAGTTGAGCTAATCCAGGTTCCACCTGTTGTAGCATCAGCAAGGGTTATTGAAGTACCAACACATAGACTACCGCTACCGGTAATTGCAGCAGGAGCAGTATTTACAGTAATTGATCTGGAAACAGAACATCCGCCAACTGTGTACATAATAGAAGTAGTACCTGCTGCAACGCCAGTTACCACACCTGAAGTTGATACCGTAGCAAATGCTGTATAAACACTCATCCATGTTCCACCCGAAGTAGCATCAGTAAGCGTGATGGTTGATCCGACACATACAGAACTGCTACCTGAAATTGCAGCAGGTGAAGCGTTGACTGAAATGGTTTTATATACACCACAACCTGTAGTCAACTGATAATATATGTTTAATGTGCCAGCGGCTACTCCTGTAACAACACCTGAAGTAGAAACTACTGTAGCCAGAGACGTGTTGCCACTGATCCAGGTTCCACCTGTTGTAGCATCACTCAGTGTAATTGTACCGCCTATACATACTGTGCTGCTGCCTGTAATAGCTGCAGGCAGTGCATAAACTGTAAATGAAGTTGTAACTGTAGTTCCGCCAACTGTATAAGAAATGGTACAAGTACCGGCTGCTACACCTGTAACAACACCAGACGTAGCATTTACAGTAGCGATTGAAGTATTACTACTGGTCCATGTGCCGCCTGATGTAGAATCATGCAATGCACTGGTAGAACCAACACATGCATGTGTAGTTCCGGTAATCGGTAATATACTTGTACCACCACCTGTAACAGTAACGGTAATATAAACTCCGCAGCCTGCAGTAGTAGTATAGTAAATATTAACAGTACCTGCAGATACACCAGTTACAACACCGGTGGAAGCATTAACTGTAGCAATTGAAGTATTTCCACTAACCCATGTGCCTCCTGTAGTTGCATCAGTCAATGTAATGCTTGCACCCGCAGCAACTGTAGTTGGCCCAGAGATAGCAGATGGAACAGGATTTACAACAAAAGTAGCAGTAACATAACTTGAGCCATGTGTGTAAGTAATCGTGCAGGTACCTGCAGCTACTCCTGTAACAACACCTGTTGTGGCGTTCACTGTAGCGATAGCGGTATTGCTGCTGCTCCAGGTTCCACCGGTGGTAGAATCCATAAGTGTGGTAGAAGAACCAACACAAACATGGAGTGTACCTGTAATAGGCAAGGTAGTGCCGCCGCCGGTAACGGTAACTGAGTAGGTAGCTGCACAACCTGTAGTGAGTTGATAATAGATAGTAACTGTACCTGCGGCAACGCCTGTAACCACACCGGTGGTAGCATTTACAGTGGCAACAGATGTATTACTACTTATCCATGTTCCACCGCCTGTAGCATCGGTTAATGTTATTGTGCTGCCAGCAGCAACTGTTGTTGGACCAGCAATTGAAGCAGGAAGTGCGTATACTGTAAATGATGCTGTAACATAACTGCCACCAACAGTATAAGTAATAGTACAAGTACCGGCAGATACACCAGTAACTACACCGGAAGTTGCATTAACAGTAGCAATTGAAGTATTACTGCTGCTCCATGTTCCACCTGTAGTTGAATCATGCAGAGAACTTGTAGTTCCTACACAGGAATGCAATGTGCCTGTAATAGGGAGGATGCCAGTACCGCCACCGCCTGTAACTGTAATGGTAGTATGATTGGCACAACCAGTTGTTAAAGAATAATAGATCCAAACAGTACCTGCTGAAACACCCGTAACAATACCGGTAGAAGCCCCGACAGTTGCAATGCTGGTACTGCCACTGAACCATGTGCCCCCAGGAGATGCATCGGCAAGAGTAATTACTGAACCAACAGCAACAGTTGATGGTCCGGTTGGAACGGCTGGCAATGGATTAACAACGAATGATCTGGTAACATAACTTGCGCCTACTGTATAGGTAATAGTGCAAGTACCCGCAGAAACACCTGTAACCACGCCTGAAGTTGCATTAACGGTTGCAATAGAAGTATTGCTGCTGCTATAGGTTCCACCTGAAGTTGAATCGTGTAAAGTACTGACACCACCAACACAGGCTGAAGCTGTGCCGGTAATAGGTAAAATTGAAGAACCGGTTACTGTAACAGTTTTGTATGCTGCACAACCTGTAGAAAGTGTATAATAAATATTATCTGTGCCTGCAGAGACACCGGTAACCAAGCCAGTAGTAGCATTAACGGTTGCAATAGATGTATTGCTGCTTATCCATGTGCCGCCTGTAGTTGCATCTGTAAGCGTAATTGTACCACCAACAGCAACAATTGAAGGACCGCCAACAGCGGCAGGTAACGCATAAACTGTAAACGAAGTGGTCACTGTTGTGCCGCCTGATGTATATGAAATGGTGCAGGTACCTGCAGATACACCGGTAACAACACCTGAAGTAGCGTTAACTGTTGCAATAGCTGTATTACTGCTTGTCCATGTGCCGCCTGCTGTAGAATCGAGTAATGTAGTTGTGGAACCAACACAAACATGTGTTGTACCGGTAATAGGTAATACGGCTCCACCGCCTGTTACTGTAACAGAATAGGTAACAAAGCAACCTGTAGTAAGTAAATAAGTTATAGTAACTGCGCCTGCCGTTACGCCAGTAACAACACCGCCGGAAGTAACTGTTGCGATTCCGCTATTGCTGCTGCTCCATGCACCTCCGCCTGTTAAATCTGCAAGAGTTATATAACTACCTGCGGCAACTGTTGTTGGGCCTGTGATAGCAGCAGGTAATGGGTTAACTGTAAAAGTTGTATAAGCTGTGCTTGTGCCGTGTGTGTAATAGATGGTGCAAGTACCCGCAGCTACACCGGTAACTATACCAGATGTTGCATTAATTGTGGCAACAGCAGGATTACTGCAGGACCATGTTCCACCTGCAGTTGTATCGCTTAAAGCTGAAGTAGATCCAACGCAGGCATGTAATGTGCCAAGGATTGGCCCGGTAGTGCCACCCGAACCGGTAACAGTATCAGCTACAAAAACATAGCAACCAGTACTAATTGTATACGTAATATTGGTCGGGCCTGCTGATACGCCGGTAACAACCCCTGTTGGAGAACCAACTGTAGCAATTGTTACATTGGCTGAAGACCAGATACCACCTGGTGTAGCATCCGAAAGCGGAGAAGTTCCACCTACAGCCTCATGAGTAACACCTGTAATGGCTGCTGGCTGAGGATTTACTGTAAAGGAATAGTAAACAGATATTCCGGTTGCGGTATAAGTTATGGTTACTGCTCCTGCTGCGATACCGTAAGTAGTGCCGGTGCTACCAATATACGCAATTGACGTATTACTTGAACTCCAAACCCCACCGGCAGTTGAGTCCATTAATGTTGTAGATGAGCCTACGCATACGGTATGCGATCCCGTGATACCGGAAATGGCATATGTAGCCATGCTTAGCAGCATTGCTACAAAAGATAGGAAAAGATTCTTCTTCATAAAGAACAATTTATTTGGTTTGTTTAATTTGAGTAAAAATAATAATAATATTGATAATCGTGATGAAAATGAGCGCTTTAATAATTAATAAGTTTTTCAGGTGATCAGCGATTATCAAATTCATATAAAAATATAAAATCAATAATAATGTAAATATGTTGTTTTTGTTATGGGAGAACTCCCATCTGCAACTGAGATATTTACGGCTCTTATTTTACAATGATATATAAATCGCTAAATTTTATTAACTATTAATTAAAGATGGCGTTTTCTCTTTGAGCTCATAGAAAATTTTGATCAGCAATTGTTATGTCAAATTCAATTTTTTAGTAGTGAAATTCAATCTACTTAAATTGAATAAATAAAATATATTATTTTTGTAAAATCACCTTGATGCAATAATTTATATTCTCAGACCTGATAGTAAGGAAGTAAATTCCGGAAATCAGGGTTTCAAGGTTGATAGTTGAGATAGGGGAGGTTGGGTTTATTGATTTTAAAGCATCGATATTAAGGGAATTTGTCAAAATCTGTTTTCCCGAAAGATCAGTAATTTGTACTGAAGTAATGCCTTTGGCATCTGATCCCCAATGAAGGTTAATTTGGCCAGATGAGGGATTAGGGCCTACTGTTACAAGATTTTCAGTATTGGCAGTAACCGTACTGATATTGCTGGGTAATAATGGTTTAATTACCCTTGAGGTATTATATTGTCTGAAGTTAATTCCTATGGCGCTATCAAGCGAACTGCTTAGCATTACTACATTGGATGGAATTGTGGTAAATGAAAAACTCTCCGGATAGATAAGGTAGTTTCCATAAGCAATATTGTTGAATGAATAGGCACCAGCATTATCAGTATAGGTATAGGTCATAATGTTGTTGGATAGAGCATCAATAAGGTAAACCAACATGCCACGGGCAGGCGCATCGCCACTTGTCCCTTTACCTGCGCCGGATGATATAAGACCGCCTATGAAACCAGGTCCGGGAGGAACAATGCCATAGATCATATTGACGTGTAAAGTATCCGTACCTGCATTATGAGTAACCGAAGCTGCGTTATACCAATAAGGCGTGTTCAAACTATAGGTAGGTATGTATCCTGAAGTGCCAGGGATAGTTCCTTCTAGTTTTGCCTTCACCATATAGCTGCCGGCTGGCTTGGCTGTAAATTCGTAATAAGGTGTAGCGCTGTCCATGCAGGTGAGCGTAGAGTCAATTGCGGTTAGTGAACTATCAGCAGGATTGAAACCAATCAGCCATACTTTCAATACATCAGTAACAGATCCTGAGTAGGAGATATAACCTGAGATGCGGTTGCCATTAACCAGAACACCAGCCGATGCAGAACAACCTGCAGCATTGTATCCGGTAACCGTATAGGTGGTGGTAGCCATTGGGTCGGCGAATGTGAGCGCGCATGTTGTGCACGAAAGACCGGCAGATGGGGCCCATGTGTAAGTTACTCCGCCGCCTGCAGAAAGATTTGTGGTTCCTCCGCATGCAGCAGCAGTTGCATTGGCTGTAATGGCAGGAATGGCATTGACCGTGATTATGACCTCGGAAAAACAACCTATACTATTCGAGTACCTGATGGTAGTTGTACCAGGCGCAAGTCCGTTAACTACTCCTGTTGATCCGCCAACAGTATAGATGTTGGCAACACCGGGATTAGTAGTAGTCCAGATGCCACCAATCAAAGCATCAGATAAAGATGTTGAGCCGCCAACGCAAATAACTGCTGTACCGGAAATGGCTGGTACAGTTATTACACTCATTGTATTTGCAGCATTCACAACTGCGGGTACAGCACAGGCTGCACTACTGGTCATGTATACTGATACAATATCTCCATTGGATGGGATGTAGCTGTATGAGGAATCGGTGCCGGTATTTACACCATTAACATGCCATTGATATGTGGGCGTTATGCCGCCATTTACAGGAGTCGCGTAATAGGAAACTGTTGTGCCGGTACAAATGGTGTCGCCAGGCGTAATGTTCATAGAAACTGAAGGTGTTACAGACGAAAGGTAGGAGATAACTGCAGTAGCAGACATATTGCTGGTACATGTCGTAGCTGCGTTTGTGGCAATAACAGTATAGGTTCCGGGAATTGTCTGATGACCGAAATCGAGAACGCCGCCGGTTCCTATAATTGGCGCCCCGGCAGTAGTGGTGCCATTATATAACTGGTAAGTGATGCCGAGTGTAGAACCACTTATGCCAACTGAAACACCCAGGCCTCCACTACAGAAAGAGCCACCACCGGTAACATAAAATACGTTGGGTAGGGTATTGACTACAATGTCTCCGGAACCAACCATATTGTTGGTGCATGAAGTAGTGGCATTAACCGCCACAACATTGTATGATCCAGGAGTTGTTTCTACGCCGAAATCGATAGGCGTATTTGTTCCGGGAATTAGTGACCCGATTGCTGCTATACCCCGGTATAACTGATAGTTAACTCCTGTCTCGGTTAAGCTTAGGTAAATGTGTACTCCCGTGCCACCTGAACAATAATTACCACCTCCGGTAACAGTAAATACAGTAGGAAGAGGATTAATAACAACAGTAACGCTACCTGTCATATTGCTGGTACAACCGGTTGCGGTATCGGTGGCATTTATCGTGTAGTTTCCTGCTGCGCTTTGTGCACCGAAGTCAAGAGATGCCCCGTTACCGTAAAGTACTAAAC
This sequence comes from uncultured Bacteroidota bacterium, assembly GCA_903903635.1. Taxonomy (GTDB): domain Bacteria; phylum Bacteroidota; class Bacteroidia; order Chitinophagales; family Chitinophagaceae; genus Nemorincola. Next base: position 20,909 of record CAIUZK010000124.1, on the reverse strand, counting down.
CGGTAAAAGCACCGGCTCTGAATAGCTTGTAACAAATACCTGCCTGAGAACCGCTTAGGTTAACATGAGCACCTGCAGTGCCTGCACAATAACCACCGCCACCGGTAACAAAAAAAGCAACCGGAGCAGGGTTAACAATAATTACTGCTGTACCGGTCATGTTTTTCGAGCAGCCTGTAGTACTATTGGTTGCTTTGACAGAATACGTGCCTGCACCAGTGAAATTGCCAAGATTGAGTAAAGTGCCGGTACCTGCAACAGGATATCCTGCCGGTATACTTCCGATAAAGGCCTGGTAAGAAACGCCAGGTTCGGAACTGTTAAGCATTATTGGAGTTCCGGATCCACCGGCACATAAACTGCCCCCACCCATAACCGAGAAACTGGCAGGCTGTGAGAATACGGTAATTGTTGGACTTCCCAGCATATTACGTGAGCAGGATGTAATTGAATTGGTGGCAATAATAGTATAAGTGCCTGCACCTGTCTGAGGACCAAAATCGAGAGCAGAACCGGTACCCGCAATAACAGAGCCTACAGCAATACCTGAATTAAATAATTGATAGTTGATACCGGAACCGGAAGCTGAAAGGCCGATGGAAGGCACTGCGCTGCCGAAGCAATAATTACCACCACCACTTGTAGCATAAGCAGCAGGTAAAGCATTTATGGTTAATGCGTATGTGGCACTACAACCTGCACCGGTGGTATAGCTGATAGCAGTGGTTCCGGCTGAGGCTCCTGCAGTAACAATGCCGGATGGGCTTACTGTTGCAGTACCAGGAGCGCTGCTGCTCCAGGTGCCGCCAGCGCTGCCAATGGTAAGTGTGATAGTGCTGCTTGTGCAAAGACTGGAAGGACCGGAAATGACACCAGGTGACGGATTTATGGTTATGGATTTTAATGCTAAACAACCTGCGCTGGTAATATAACTAATAGTAGTTGTTCCCGCGGCTATGCCTGTAGCGATCCCTGAAGTGGAACCAATATCTGCGATTGTGCTGTTGGAACTTGTCCATAGTCCGCCGGGAGTAAAATTAATAAATGTAGAAGATAAACCGGTGCATATAGCTGATGTGCCGGAAATTGCAGATGGTGTTGCATTTGAAGTAATGGTACGGGTGACAAAGCAACCGGAACCAGTGGAATAGGAAATGGTAGTTAAACCTACTGAGACGGCGGTAACTATTCCCGAAGCAGGTCCTATGGTAGCAATTGCCAAAGAAGCGGAACTCCATGTGCCACCGGGAGTTGCATTAGTAAAAACGGAAGTTGTACCAACGCAAAGTGAACCAATACCACTTATGGCAGAGGGGGAAGCCTGCACCGTAACAACATGTGTTGCAGCGCATGAGCCAACTGTATAACTGATAGTTGTGGAACCCGATAAGATGCCTGTAATGATACCTGTTGATGCGCCAATACCCGCCACTGAAGGTACACTGCTTGACCAGGAGCCTCCGGGTGTAATGTCAATAAGTGTTGCGGTTAAGCCAGTACAAACGTTTGAAATTCCGATTATGGAAGCAGGCAATGGATTTATGGTAATTACCCTGGTAGAAATGCAGCCTGTGCCGGTTGTGTAGATAATAGTTGCCGTTCCGGAAGTTACTGCGGAAACAGCGCCTGTTGCCGGATTAATGGTGGCAATGGCCGGATTTGAGCTTATCCATGTTCCGCCGGGAATTGAGCTGCTTAAAGTGGTTGCCGAACCTGTGCAGACCGGAGCTGTTCCACCGGAGATAACCGGTAACGGATTAACATGCATGGTTAAAGCAGATGTGGCAGTGTCAGGCAGGGCACATGTCGCATTACTGGTCATTATTGCTTTAACAACAGCGCCATCCTGAGGTATCATGGTCATGGTAGATCCTGATGCTACGATTGTATCATTTACCTTCCATTGGTAAACGGGTAGTGTGCCGCCGTTAACCGGAATAGCAGCATAGGTAACGCTTGCACCTGCACAGACAGTATCGCCGGGTGAGGCACTTACAGTCAGGGATGGAATTACGTTTGGATTTACCGACACAGTTGCGGATCCGGGCATGGTACTAGTGCAACCTGTTACTGCATCAACACCCAATATAGTATAAACTCCGGCCATGGTCATTGACCCAAATGACAGGACTGATCCGGTACCCATGATTAGAGCGCCTACAGGTGTTGCACCCAGAAATAATTGATAGGAAATACCCACATAAGATCCGGCTAAATAAATATTTGCACCACTTCCGCCTGAGCAATAGCTGCCACCGCCTCCAATTGAAAATCCTGCAGGCAATGGATTTACAATGATTGTTGTAGTAGCAGTATCGCCGGGAGTTGTACCAATTACGTAGGAAATCGTTGTACTGCCGGCACTAATGGCATAAACGCTACCTGTAGTATCAATTGTGGCAACGGCAGGATTGCTGCTGATCCATATTCCGCCAAATGAAGCATCGGTAAGCGTAATAGCCGAACCAGCACACATAGATCCACCACCAAGGATTGGCCCTACAGTAGCAAAAGATGCATGCGTAAATAAAAGTGACAGGATTAGAATTATTATTTTTTCGTATTTCATAATCAATTTATAGAATGAACTAATGTAAAAAAATCGTTATTTATATGAATATTTTACACGCTCTATATATAAGGCGTAAAATCCGGTATAAATGTTAGTAGTGTAAAGTATAATTTTTTATTTAATAAAAAAGATCCGGTTCTCACCACTTTGATCAACAATTGTTGCTATGCATGGTAAAAGCAGTTCTTTCATGTTTTTTATTCATTTTGCGTTGTATAATATAAATAATGTTATTTTAATTTGTATCGAAGTTTGCATAATGCGCTTATTTTCTATACTTTATCATTTTAATTTTGCAATATATTTCACCAAAACTTTCTTTCCATTTTCGTCGTATAGGGCTAATAAGTAATCTGCATCGGGCAAATCTCCCAGATCAATTTCAGTAGTGTTGTAAATAATTTTCATTTGTGAGCCATTCATACAAATGACTCTGGCGGTTAGTTTTTTACACCAACTGATGTGGATAATGGACTCAGTTGGATTTGGGAATAATAATATATCTTCCGGGTCGCAGCCGGGAAAACTCAATCCAAAAGAACCGGTAGAACATCCAAAGGCATTAGTAATAATAACCGCATATACACCTGCGGCATTGATAATAAATGAATCTGTTGTTGCCCCCAAAACCGGCAGTCCATTAAAAGTCCACTGATAACCTGAATAGCCGGGTGGGGCATACAATACATTTTCTACACGCGTGATGTTCACTTTTTCAGGTAGTGTATCGACCTCAAAAAAAAGAGAATCAAAAGCAATCCCGCAATTGTTTGCGGAACTGTAAACAAGGGTATCAGGTCCGGGAGAAATTGCAGTGAGGAGGCTTCCTGCAAACGAGGCGTTTGCATTAGCAATTTGCCAGCTTCCTCCGGCAGGGTTTCCTGTTACCGGCGCAGAAACACCAACACATAATGTTGGTGTTCCGCCACTGATTGCGGCGGTAGGTAAGGGGGCAACCAATACAACGGAATAGGCATGATTGCTGCATAAACTATCCGCAACATTGTAAAAAATGGTATCTGAACCCGGCGTTAATCCGGTGACAAGGCAAATTGAAAGTGCCTGATAAAGAAGCGTGTGTGTGTTGCTTTGGCTCCAATAGCCACCACTAACAGTTTCGGAAAGTGTAATAGTGGCCCCTTTACATACTTCATTCCCTCCTGTTATAAAACCAGCCGATGGCAAGGGATTGACAGTAATTATCTTTGAAATACTGGCAAGCCCACATGTATTGACCACAGTATAGGTAATCGTATCCAGGCCTGCCAATTCTCCAGTGACCATGCCATTGCTGACAATTGCGTTAAGGTTGCTGATGGTCCATATTCCGCCGGGAACAGAATCGGTTAATGAAATCGTTGATCCGGCACAAACCGTTGAATCACCAACTATTGTGCCTGCATTTGCTATAAAGTGGTCAATAGTAAGGATGACAGTTGTTGTATCGGTATTATACCCGTTTGAGACCACTTCCACTATCGTGTCATTTCCCGAATAGCCGAAAAATGGAGTATAGTACAGACCTGAAGGGGTAACATACACTCCTGAAGCAGGGGCAGAATAATTAAGGTGCGAAGTGCCATGAAACGGACCATATACAGCCGACCAGGTATCGGTGAGGCCAATGGAAAAATCTCTGGTTACAAACAAAGTATCTAATGAAACAGAACTGGTGTTTTCACAGAAATGAATGTTATGATTTTTTCCTTCAGTGAAAGAAACGGATTTACTTATCTTTCTGATTCGGTTATTGTGGTAATCAACAATGTAAATATTCTGGTTGCCATCGGCGACTACCGAGGACGGGTGATATAGATTGGCATTGATAGCCAGACCGCCGTCTCCGCCAAAGCCCATTGTGCCAGTTCCTGCAATAGTATGAATGACACCGGATGGGTCGATTCGCCGGATACGGTTATTATGACTGTCGGCTATAAGAATGTTTCCGGCATTATCAATGAACACACCTGTGGGGTAGTTGAGCATACAGGATACCGCAGGTCCGCCATCACCGCCAAAACCAGCCAAGCCATTTCCCGCAATGGTTGATATTATTCCTGAGGAATTAATTTTCCGGACACGGTTGTTATCGGCATCGCAGATATATACATTCCCACTATTGTCAGTCGCAAGGCCATAAGTGGCATTAAATTCGGCAAATATAGCAGCCCCTCCATCTCCCGAGTATCCGGAAATTGTGTTGATACCTGCATAGTTAGTTATAATACCGGCAGTCGTAATTTTTTTTATGGTAAATGCATCCTGATCGCCTACAAAAACATTGCCAGCACCATCAGTAGCAATCCCGATCGGCCGTCTGAACTGTGCATTTGTAGCCTGTCCGAAATCGCCTGAAGTACCATACGAACTTCCGGCGTATAATGAAATAATACCTGCCGGATTTACTTTTCGGACCCTGAAGTTGCCCTGGTCTGTAATAAATAAATTGCCCGCTCCATCTAAAGCAAGTCCCCAATCTCCATCCATACGGGCATTGGTGGCCGGCCCGTTATCGCCTGATGAGCCAATGAGGCCCATGCCTGCAACTGTGGTAATCTTACCAGTGGTATCTACTTTTCTTACACAGTTATTAAACTCATCGGTGAAGTATATATTTCCTGCTGCATCTGTAATGACTGAAGAGGGGGAGTCTAACTGAGCCAGTGTAGCAGGGCCGTTATCCCCGCTATAACCTATTGTTCCATTGCCCGCATATGTAGAAATTACCTGTCCCTTTAGTGGGTGGGTAATTGCTAAAAATATACAGAGCAATAGGTATAGGGTATATTTCATAGCTCTATTTTATACTTTTTTTTTGACTTTTCTTAATTTCCCTTACAGTTATATGGAAAATACATTGGGTCATAATTGTTTTTATAAGCTAAACAGGTATCAATAAAATAACCCCTGCCGGTTTTAAAGGTAGGGGTTATGAAAGTAAAACTTTTTAGCGTTCAATTTTCAATTGTAATTAACTTGTCATTTTGTTAGTTTATATCCTATTGAAAGCCGGTAGAAGGTAGTTTGAGAAGTGCTGTAATTATTATTGCTGATAACTGAAGGCGCCTGCTGAACCAATGCATCAAACAGCCACTTCTTATTGTAATTGTAGCTAAAGCCCAGCATGTAGCCCATGCTCAACTGTCCTTTAGAATAAGTTGGGTAGGGGTTGCCTTTATAATCCGAGAAAGGCGTACCGGTATATTGATAGGCAACATCTCCTGGTTTGGTAACCGGTGTACCATAAGGCGTCCAAACTGAATCAATTACCGTTGACCTGGAAATGCCATGAATAGCAGTAGTGTTTTCAGTCACACCCTTGTAATTGTTGTACACCAGGTTAACGCCACCATACACTGAAAATTGTTTAGTCAGGTTGTACTTTAGCAATACAGGCAACTCAAATTCTGTATAACTGCCGCCATGTTTGTATGACTTAACAATAGAATCGTGAGTTTCCGTGTACCTGAAATTGGTCCACGAACCTATGGTATCTATTGTTGATCCTGCTGTCCTGGTCTTATAAATCGTGTTCCCTTCCTGGCTTATATTACCGTCACTGTTCGACTGGTAATAGGATTGTGTTTTGCCGATAGTACGAGAAGATTGGTTGGCATATTTAATAGCAGGTTGAGTCAGCAGGGCAACTTTAGGCGACAGATTGTATTGCAGATAGGGAGACAGAACTAATTTGGCAGCAGAAGCATCTCCAAAGCCTGATTCATAACCGGCTTTTACTCCAGCCTCCAGCCTTGCAAAATTGCGGATGGCTGGTTTAGGAGGAGTAATAGACTCCTCCTTTTTCTGGCCATTATTGGGTACTGTATTCGTCTTTCCAGGAGTTGTTTCCTCCTTGGGTGATTTACTTGATAGGGGTAAATCGGGGCTGGCTGTAATAGCGTTTTGTAATTCACCTGAGACAATACCAGGGGTAATATTGGTGTTGGTATTTAATTGATCATTCGAAGTATTTCCGGTCGTCCATTTTCCTCCGGCAGTTGATTGGTATGCAGAAGGAAGATTATTGGTAATTACATTTTTACCATGTTTTTTACCTGACCTACTAGTAGATTTATTTCCTAATGGATCGGTTTTGGATGCAGCGAATGCTATAACGGGATTAGCATTGGCATCGTTATGGTTATCTGCGTTAATCGCACCAGTTATAATATTGTCGTTTTTGGTGTTGCCAGCCTGCAAAGAATTGTCAGAAGCGGCATTCAGGTTATTGCCTGCAACCTGGTTGTTATGATTTTTGCTGATGTCGGGCGTTGAACTCAGGGAAGTTCTGGTATTCTTTTCACCGGAGGCAAGGATACCGGGGGTATCGTTACTTCCAATGAATTTTTTACCAACGGAAACACCTAATACCAGCAATACTGAAATGATTGCTACATGCCAGGCCCATTTGAAAGATGGACCAGAGATGGCCGGGGTTAAGCCATCAAGCCTGCCTTCCAGTTCCCCCCAGGCTTCAGGAGGAGGGGTTTCCCTATACTTGCCTAACTTTTCCCTGAAAAAGTCATCAATATGTTTTCGATAATTTCTCATCACTTCTCTTTTACTTATTGAAAAAACTTAGTTTCTCTTTTAGTCTGCGTCTTGCATCGTTTAAGTGCCAGCGGCAGTTGTTTTGTTTTATGTTTAATAATTTAGCAATCTCTTTATGTGTGAAATTTTCAAAAACAAACAGGTTGAAAATTTCTCTTTGTGCTTCGGGCAGTGTTTCTATTACTTTGAGCAATTCTTTGTGCGACATATTTTCCAAAGGCTCACTGTTGATATAGGCATCTTCGTCCTGAACTTCTTTATGGTTTTGTACTTCTTTGTTGTTTTTTCTGAAATGGTCATTTACCGTATTCACTACTATTCTCCTGATCCATCCTTCAAAAGCACCCTGGAATGAATACTGCCCGAGATCGCGGAATATTTTAAAGAATGCGTCGTTTAAAATTTCTTTAGCTACCTGATCATTATTGTAAACGAATCTTTTAATTATACCATAAGCATCCGGAGCGTAACGATCATACAGTCGTTTCTGGGCACTCCTTGAGTGCGCCATACAATCCTTTATCAGAATGTTTAGCTCGTTTTGGCCCACCGAACTATTTTCTGTTACCGGATATAGACTGCTCACGTTTAATGATCTGGACAATTAGCTGTAAAATTTATTGCATCTACATATAAGTATTTTAGCATTCAGTAACAATCTTCCACTACATCTGTAGGTATAGGCGTATAATTGAAGTAAAATGTTAGTATTTGGCTAATATATTTATTAATCAAATGAGATTCTGGCCATTTTACGATAAATAAACCCAGATAAGGTGTGATAGAGGGTATTATAAAGTCTTTCCAGACTTAGTTACCCAAATGCGATGTACTAAAGTAGCTAAAAAAACAAAACCTTCCCAAAATGATTGAGAAGGTTTTGGCATGCGAAATGTGATAATGTATTATTCCTGGGTTTCTGAAAGGTAATACCTGGTTCAGAACGCTATTATTGCTCTACAATAAAATGGTATACTTTACTGTTGCTGCCTGACCTGAGTGTAAGTATATACATCCCGTTGGATATGGAATTGCTCATGTGGATGCGCTCGTCGATTATTCCTTTTCTGGAGTGGAGAGTACTGGTAAATACGGTCTGTCCCAGCAGATTGTTTATCTCGGCATATACATCCTCATCGGTATTGGCAGTTAAGGTGCCATGAATGGTAAATTCTCCTTTGTTCGGGTTGGGGTACACCATCATTCCGTTCAGGAAGTTCAGATTGTTTACCCCAACGGTGGTAACGGTAATAATAAATGAATTGAAGGAGGATAATTTACACAAATCACTGGCAGTAGTAATGCAGGTAACCGAGTCTTTGTCAACGAGCGTATGGGTCACAAATGTGTCGGTGGTATCTCCTGTTGGCAATCCGTTGACATACCACGCGAAAGATGGTCTTGGTCCGGGGCTGGTGATGAATGCTATGAATGTATCAATCATACCTGGTGAGACGATAAGTCCGGGAATGGCAATCATTGAATCAATAGGCGCTGTTGCGGCTAATACATTCATTATCATAAAGGATACGGCAGTATCGGGTGATGTACAGAGTGCGTTGCTGGTCAGTTTTACAGTAACTACATCGCCCATGGCAGGAACAAAAGTATAAGTGCTGTCTGTGCCAACGACAGATCCGTTCACCATCCACTCATAGGCAGGTAGCGGCCCGCCATTAACAGGTACAGCTGTAAATGTGGGGATAGACCCAACACATATTGTGTCGCCCATGCCTGTGCTGGGGCTGATACTTACAGCAGGTACGGCAACCGGATATATAGTGATGATCCCGGATACTGATCGGGAAGTGCATGAATTGGAGCTAGTATAAAGTATTGTATCCGTACCTGGGGTAACACCAGAAACCAGGCCTGAACCGGATACAGTTGCATTTGCATTGGCGCTGCTCCATATTCCATTGGCCGACTGGTCTGTTAATATCATTGTTGCACCTGAGCATACATTGGCAGGGCCAACAATCGGGCTGATGCCAATGAAATTGTAGACCGTATCTGTTTTTACCGGAAGGTTATCATCGAAATAAATGCTGGCGAAGTTGCGGATGATACTCCCATCGGCCAACCCTGCTTTTGCATTTACGGAGAAGGTAACTTCACCATGGCAGATATCATGGTGGGAACTGTCGGGTAAATTGATATGCGGTAAATCGAATTTTACTACGTTGTGTCCGCTATAGCTGGTGGTAGTCATAGTGACCGCTGAGGTGGCAGATACCACATTCAGTGTTTTGATATTTACATTATCAGGCAATGTGTCAATTACTGAAATATTGCGGGCTGTATCATTGCCCGTATTTTCGAAACGAATGGTGTATTGTAGCGGTGTACATGGAATAACGTTTCCTTTAGGTGAAACATCAATGCCATTCGGATCGTAAGAGGCTCTGATGGTATCGATCCGGTTAAAAATATTATTGGCTGGTATAACATCTCCGGCCAAAGGAGTTACCATAAAGCTGGTCATTACTGTATCTCCTGCGGTGAGGAATGGGCCGGGGACATTCAGTGTGTAATAGATATGAGGTACCCATGAATTGCTGTGTACAGATGTAGCAGGTAAGTGCCAGGTAACCACATTGCCGGCAACTGAGTATGGTGCAGGCCAACTGCTGCCAAAAGTATAGCCGGGACTGAAAGTCATAGTTACTACAGGGTTCTCAACTGTGCAATAAGTATTGCCAACATAAATCAAGCCGGAAGCAGTATGCCTGCCACAGTCTATATCAGCAGTGATGTGCAGGTCGAAATTTGAGGAAGTGGTACAATTAAAACCAAACTTTAAGACCGGATAATTATTGACTATTGTGGTGATCGTGTCGCGCAAAACACCAGTGGCAGGACAACTCATATGTAGCCCGGTATCGTGTGCGATTACTTTAAATGTATAAACTGTGCCGGCTGGTCCCAGGGCATTGTAATAGAACCCAGAGGTGGTTATAATGGTATCAATTGCGATGCCATTTGAATCGACTTCGGTAGAAACAGGCGAATAGGTATAACCATTGTCGTTATCAACACAATCGTTGTTGGCATCGAAGTAAAAAGAGACAGGTAAAGTACGGCAATAATTGTAGTTGTAGCTGAAAGTCACCGAGTCTTGCGGTGTACTCCCATTTCTCAATATCTGCTTAATGGTATAAGTTCCTGCCATGTTGTAAACATGGAAAATATTGGTAGCTACGGGCACACCGAGCGTGGTGGAAGACAAATAGGTAGTATCTTTTGTGCCATCGCCATAGTAAGATATAATATTGCTCCCCGGCTGAATACCGCAGGTAGTAACCTGGAAATCAGGCCCGTTGCAATAAATGGAAGGTGCAAGTATGGTATTGTGAGCAGTGATGGAATTGTAAACAGAAACGTGAACGCCTGCCGAATAAGAAGAAATGCCGCTTGTGAAACAAGTTAACTTGCAACGATAATAAAGTGAGGATTGAGGGTTGGCAATGAACGAGTCATTGGTTGCGCCTGAAAGGTCGATCCACCAAATGCTGTCGGTAGAATATTGCCATTGGAAAGTAACGCCACAGGTAGAAGATGCACCGGTAAGGTAAAGCAGATCCGGATAACCTGCACATACACTGCTGCCGGCAGCATGTGCTACACCGGCTGATGGTGTACCTGAGCACGAAGATGTAACTGTAATACTATGAGTAGATACACAGCCTGTAGAGAATGAATTACAGGTAATAACGGCAGTGCCGGGGGCAACGGCGGTAACTACACCACCAGAGGTAATACTGGCAACAAAAGGGTTGCTGCTGGTCCATGAGCCGGGGATACTGGTTGTAAAAGTAGTGGTGCCGGAAACACAAATAGAAGATATGCCGGTAATGACCGGACGTGGATCGATGCTGAGCAATACGGTTGATTTGCAGCCCGTGCTCAAAGTATAGCTTATGGTTGTTGAGCCTGCTGCAAGGCTGGTTGCTATGCCTGATGTGCCAATAGTAGCCACGCTGATATTGCTGCTGCTCCAGGTTCCACCGGGTGTAGCATCGGCCAGAGAAGTTGTTCCGCCCTCGCAGATACTGGTGACACCGGTAATGGCCACCGGTGGGATATTTACTGTGACCGGCGTGCTTACATAACCGCAAGTGCCACCCACTGTATAGCTGATTGTGGTGGTACCAGCAGTAACGCCGGTTACCAGCCCGGATAAGGAGCCCACAGTAGCAACAGCAGGATTGGAGCTAACCCAGGAGCCTCCTGCTGAAGGATCAGTATATAAATTTGATGAACCTGTGCAGATGTGGGTAGGTCCTGCAATAGGCGATACAAGGTTGATGACATTTATTGCCATAGTAGCAGAACAACCGGATGGGGCCAAATAGCTGATTGTTGCCGTGCCTACCGAAATGCCCGTAACCACACCTGAACTATTTACCATTGCAATGGATGGCGCGCTGCTAATCCAAATACCGCCAGCAGTAGTGTCGGTAAGTGTAATAGTAGAACCAGCACAAACTCCACTTGGGCCTACTATGACGCCAGGTGAAGGAATAACAACCGGAGAAATGGGGCCGATTAAAGTGGAACAACCTGTTGTGGAATTTATTGCATTTACACCATATGTATCTCCGCTCACTGGGACAATAGGACCGAAATCAAGCATTGCATTAATGCCCGGAAAAGTGGTTACAATTAGTCCATTTCGAAATAGTGTATAGCTATTTGACGTTTGTGACCCGCTAAGATAAATATGAGGATTAGGGCCTGCAGAACAAAATGTACCGCTTCCTGAGAAAAATAAAGTATAGGCAAATGGTAATCCATAAACATTGAATGAAAGGGTAGCGCTGGTGCCGCCTTGTGTATAGGTGATTGTTGCTGTGCCATTAGATACACCGGTAACAATGCCGGTAGACGAGCCAACAGATGCAATAGCCGCAGCGCTACTGGTCCACACACCACCAGGTGTGCCGTCGCTAAGCGTTGTGGTGCTGCCTATACATACATGGTTTGAACCGGTAATGGGGCCGGGCACTGCAAATGATAAATAGCCTAGCAATAAAGCGATAATGGTTAAGTTAAGTTGCTTCATAAGGTGCGAATTTACAATATAAAAATGGCAAAAATAACCTGATTGGATTTTTAGCGTTTTTTTGACTGGTAATATGGTATAGGTGCAAATTCCAGAAGTGCTTTTGGCTTGCAGGAAGGAGTATGAAAACCAGGGTAGCCATTTCAGATCCACAAATCAGGATGTAATAAAACGACTGAATTACCAGTGCCTGTTACGGATATATGAAATCCTGATTTTGATTGTATAGAAATTAAGGGAGCTGCCCGGAATACGATAGGTTTTTTTAGAAATCAGGTTATATAAAATAAAGGATTCCGACAACCAGTAATAAATATGCGAATCGGTGCAATCCTTGAGCTGCCAGCGAACTACGGTTGGTGTGGAACTCCAACTTTAGCGGAATGCCGGGAAAAGCCATCAGAAATCCGAAGCTGAATTACTTGCACCTACGTACCTTTCTTTTGGGGCCGGGGGGTTACAACCGTCCCACATAAAATGCCTCGGAGTATTCATCATGCTGTACTATACAGGAATGGATATCTTCTGGCGAGTCATCAACTATTATTTCAGCGCCACTTTTCAGAATGACCCTGGAATAAGTAGCCTGTTCTTCTTCAAATTGCACAATTGCGGCAATTTCAAGGTAATTGATCCAGATTTCAGTGCCATCGGGACGGGTGCATACAATTAGTTTCATACATTGAAGGTAAAGTAATTATTCCGCCTTATGCCGGATGTAAGGCTTCAGGCGGAATAATTATGGGTTAATTTATAAATTCCCTCTATTTGCTTGTTCTCTTTCTATCGATTCGAATAAAGCTTTAAAGTTGCCTGCTCCAAAACTTTGTGCTCCCTTCCGCTGTATGATCTCAAAAAACAGGGTGGGGCGATCCTCAACCGGTTTGGTGAACAACTGCAGCAGATAGCCTTCCTCATCGCAATCTACCAATATGCCTAATTCCTGCAAAGGCCGGATATCTTCATCTATTTTGCCCACACGGTTGGGCAAGTCCTCATAATAGGCATCAGGTGGTGCATCAAGAAATTCTACTCCGCGGCTCATGAGTTCACGCACTGTTTTTACAATATCATTTGTAGCAACAGCAATATGCTGCACGCCCTCGCCCTCATAAAAGTCCAGATATTCTTCGATCTGAGATTTCTTCTTTCCTTCAGCGGGTTCGTTTATCGGGAATTTCACAAAGCCATTGCCATTGCTCATTACTTTGCTCATCAGGGCCGAGTACTCCGTGTTGATCTGCTTATCATCGAAGGAAAGGATATTTACAAACCCCATTACATCTTCATACCATTTTATGGTAGGGTTCATGCGGTTCCAGCCCACATTGCCCACGCAATGGTCTACATAGAGCAGGCCTGTGTCTGCAGGGGTATATTTACTTTTCCAGGCTTTGTAACCTGGCAGGAAAAGCCCGGTATAATTTTTACGTTCTACAAACAGGTGAACAGTTTCGCCATAAGTATATATACCGCTCATGCGTACTTCACCGTTATCATCACTCAGCGTTTTAGGTTCCATATAGGAGGTAGCACCCCTGGCCATGGTTTCCTCATAGGCTTTGTAAGCATCCTCTACCCAAAGTGCAAGTATCTTTACCCCATCGCCATGCTTGAGTATATGCGCTGAAATTGGGTTTGCTGAATTCAGTGGTGTGGTTAGTACCAACCTTATCTTTCCCTGTTGCAATACATAAGATGCACGATCTCTTACGCCTGTTTCCGGGCCGGCATAGGCCAATGACTGAAAGCCAAAAGCAGTCTTATAATAATGGGCAGACTGCTTGGCATTGCCCACATACAATTCGATATGGTCGGTTCCATTAATCGGCAAAAAGTCCTTTGCCTGGGTCATTTTCTGGCTTACTGTAAGTGTTTCCATTTTTAATTTATATTAGTATCAACAATTTTATTAAAATTTATTCCTTATTCCAAATCTCAGAAGGTCAACCAAACCTTCCTCTCCCTCGGAATATTGGCACTAATCTAGCCTTAATATTATGACACCCTTTCGGGGTTTTGCCCTCTACAAAAATTCGGTTTAGCTATAATAATATCATCCTTTCAGGATTTTTTAATACTATTTAATGTATTATGTTAGTGCTAATATCCCCCGGAGAGGTCCGGAGTGAGGCCCTATTCCATCCAGCTATATATGTATTTATCGTCTTCAATGCCGAGTGCGTCCTTGGTCAATATCAACGGATGGAAGGTATCTACCATTACTGCCAGTTCCTTAGTTTCCGGCTTGCCAATACTTTTCTCAACAGTACCGGGGTGCGGGCCATGGGGTATGCCGGCAGGGTGCAGCGTGATCATGCCGCGCTCTACATGTTTCCGGCTCATAAAGTCGCCATCTACATAATAAAGCACCTCATCGCTGTCTATATTGCTATGATTGTATGGTGCAGGTATGGCATGCGGATGGTAATCGAACAACCTGGGAACAAAAGAGCAAATAACAAAATTGTTTGCATCAAATGTCTGGTGAACTGGCGGCGGCTGATGTACACGGCCTGTTATGGGTTCAAAATCATGTATGCTCAAAGCATAAGGATATTCGCAGCCATCCCACCCAACTACATCGAACGGATGATGACCATACCAGATAGGGTAGAGGAACCCTTTTTTCTTCACCTGTATCAGGTATTCTCCTTTTTCATCTATCGGATTGAGATCAATCGGTAACCTTAAGTCGCGTTCGCAAAAAGGTGAATACTCAAGCAACTGACCATATTTGCTGAGGTACCTTTTGGGGAAGGTAACCGGGCTGAAAGATTCAATAATAAACAGCCTGTTGTCTTCCCGGTCAAATTCTACCTGGTAAATGGTGCCACGTGGAATGACCACATAGTCGCCATACCCGAAAGCTATGCTGCCATATTGTGTTTTAAGTGTTCCTGTACCTTCATGAACGAAAATCACTTCATCGGTGTCGGCGTTTTTATAGAATACATTATCTGACAGTCCTTTCTTAGGGGCAGCCAGGGTAAGCAGGACATCATTATTAAAGAGTACCGTTTTCCTGCTTTTCAGATAGTCTTCGGCTGGGGCAATATTAAAGCCCTGAAAACTGCGATGCTTCAGAATATTGGATGTAGCAGCTACCGGGGCAATGTTGGTAGGTTCCTCTGCCCTGATGATCTGGGTAGGGGCATGTATATGATACAACAGGGATGAGTTGGATGAAAATCCCTCGGTGCTGAACAATTGCTCGGAATACAAACTGCCATCCGGCTTACGAAACTGAGTATGCCGTTTTTTAGGGATTTTGCCCAGAGCGTGGTAGTGTGGCATTTACAATTTATTTGTGCAAAAATACAAATAAAAGGAGAAAGTGATCTTCTTTTTGGATGGCGAGGATTAATTTAAGAATTCAATTAAGTTATTCCCGAATCCGGTACTCTGTTTTGGAGGGGGATAAGAACATTTTTTCTATGATTTGTAAAATTGGTAACTTGCAGGTCTTTTCTGAAAAAATACAGAAAGGGGAAAATTGCCAACTCATTTTATTATCAAAACAAGGCAAATGCCAATTTAATATTTTTCTAAAGAATGGATAAAATACGTTTCTTTTTAGTTGTTAACCTGCTTTTTTTTGTATCCATTCAGTATACCATTGCCCAGATATCCGGCCCTACTCATTATACCAAAAAGGAAGTAATGGTGCCCATGCGGGATGGCAAAAAGCTGTTTACCCGGATTTATACTTCCGATAGCATTACAGGGCCATTGCCTGTGCTGCTGATGCGCTCGCCGTATAGTGATTGGAATATTGGAACGTTAAGCCCTGATAAAGACCCTTATGTAGCCACTATGGCCATGGAGGGATACATTTTCGTTTACCAGAACATAAGGGGAAAGCAGAAAAGTGAGGGCGACTTTATTATGGAAGGCGCCTTTGATAAAGACAACCGGAATGTGATAGATGAAGCATCTGATACTTATGACCTGATTGAGTGGATGCTGAAGAACTTGCCTACCAATGGCAAAGTGGGGCAGTTGGGTATATCTTATCCGGGGGAACTGACATTGATCAGCGCTATAAAACCGCATCCGGCTTTGAAGGCGGTTTCGCCACAGGGTACAGTTGCTGATTTTTTTCTGGGAGATGATTTTTTTCATAACGGGGCTTTCCGGCTTGCTTTCGGATTTGAGTATTCGTTTGGTGAAGAAGCGGCAAAGGGCGATACTTCTTTCCCGTTTCATATGTATGATCTGTATGACTGGTATTATGATCTGGGCCCTCTATCCAATGTGAATAAAAAGTACTTTCATGGCGATATTCCTACATGGAATGATTTTATCAAGCACCCTAATTACGACAGCTACTGGAGCGATAAGGCGCCGCTGAGATACTCGGATACCCCCAAAGTACCTATACTGCATGTAGGGGGGTACTGGGACCAGGAGAACATGAATGGCCCGGAAGCGCTCTATGCCAAAATGGAAAAGTATGACACCAGGAATTACAATTACCTGGTATTAGGTCCGTGGTGTCATGGGCAGTGGGCAGATTCGAATGCAACAATGCTGCACGAGTATAATATGGAGCGCAATACCGGCATTGAATTCAGGGAGATACAGAAGGGGTGGTTTGATTATTGGCTTAAGGGAAAAGGTGATGGCAAATTCGCCGAGGCCATATGTTTTCAGACCGGATCGAATGAGTGGAAACACTATGCTACCTGGCCTGATAAATCGGCCAGGCAAACCAAACTTTATCTGCAGGATAACAAGAAGCTGTCTTTTAAAAAGCCTGTTGATGAAGGGCTAAAATCGGATAATTATTTAAGCGATCCAGCCAACCCTGTGGTGTACCGTCCACGGCCAATTGAGCTTACTTATTCGGATAGCTCGGAGTGGGAAACCTGGCTGGTGGAAGACCAGCGGTTTGTTGACCACAGACCGGATGTGCTGAGTTATAAAACAGATACGCTTGAGTCGGATGTGACTGTAACCGGGGATGTACTGGCCCATATATTTGCCAGTATATCCGGATCGGATGCGGACTGGGTGGTTAAATTGATTGATGTGTATCCCAATTACGACACAAAGCACCCCGGCATGAGCCAGTTTGAACTTACAGTAGCCGGCGATATTTTCAGGGGAAGGTTCAGGCATAGTTTTTCGAAACCTGAACCGATTGTGCCCGGAAAAATTGAAGAGTATTCTTTTGGCTTGCACCAGGTAAATCATGTATTCAAAAAGGGACATAAAATAATGGTGCAGATACAAAGTTCCTGGTTCCCTATATTCGACAGAAATCCGCAGAGTTATGTGCCCAACATATTCTTAGCCACCCAGAAAGATTTTATTAAGTCGACACAGACCATTTACCACAGCAAGAAATATGCTACCTGCATTGAATTGCCTATTGTAACTGAACCGGTGAAAATGACTGTTAGGTAAAACTGGAATGCTCTGTTTGGTTTCTGATGAAATTGAATGTTGAAACGTTCCTTACTCCAGTAACCGGGCTACCAGTTCCTTAAGTAATTCTTTGTCTTCAGACATGCTGTTCACACCCAGCGACATGGTATTGTATTTTCCAAGCAGCATCAGGCAACGTTCAACGCGGGGCAGTGGCCAGTTTCTTACATAGGCCATTATCTCTTTAACAAACCACGGAGACATGCCAATAGCCGCGGCTGCTTCCTTGTCGGTTTTGCCTATTACAAAATTGGCCAGGTAAATGCGGTTGAAATGACCATATAAAGTGGCAATGAGTAATGTCATCGGGGCAGCCTTGGTATTGGCAAGAAAGTAGGCGAACATCTTGTAAAACCGATCCATGTCGTTGCCTGTAAGCGCGGCAGGAAAATCGAAGATGTTGTATTCTTTACTAATGCCGATGTGTTTTTGAATATGCTCAAGCGTCAGCGCTTTTTCGCCCGGAATATTGATGCGCACCTTCTCGATTTCATTCACAATTTTCTGAAGGTCGCCACCAAGATAGGATGCCAGTACCTGCGCTTCTTTCTCGCCTATGTGCAGGTTTATTTCACGTCCATGCTCCACGATCCAGGCGGGCAGATTATCATCCTTTATTTTGTCGGAAGTAAAGTGAACTCCTTTCTCTTTTACCCGTTTTACGAAACGGGTTTTACTATCCGATTTTTTAAAGGGGTGCTCGATGAGAAATATAGTGGTTGGTGATGGATGCTCAACATATGCAAGGAGGGAGTTCAGCCCTTTTAGGTCGTTACTGCCTCCTTTTAATGAAGCAGCGTCTTTTAGAATTACCACCTGTTTTTCGGCAAACATGGGGAATCTCCGGCAGGCATTTACTACATCATTCCATTCGGTATCCTTGCCATACATGACCATGAGATTAAAGTCGCGTTCGGCAGGGTTTAAGATGTTATTCTCGAAATAATTGGTAATCATGTCCAGGTAGTAAGGTTCTTCGCCGTCGATAAGGTATACCGGGGCAAATTGCCTTAATTGTAAAGACTGGAATAATTTTTTAAGTTCTGCGTTCATAATGACCGTTAACTAGGTTGAAGCAACAAAATACGATGATGCAAGATAGGTTGATAAGTTGATAAGTTGATAAGTTCCTGCCTTCGCTGAAGCTATGGCGGGCGAGGGATAAGTTGATAGGTTGAATAGCTCCCGCCTTCGCTATGGCTTCGGCGGGCGAGGGATAAGTTGATAGGTTGAATAGTTCCCGCCTTCGCTATGGCTACGGCGGGCGAGGGATAAGTTGATAAGTTGATAGGTTCCTGCCTTCGCTAAAGCTATGGCGGGCGAGGGATAGGTTGATTAGTTGATGCGTTGCACAAAATTTTATTTATAATCAGGTGATTAAATACCAATAGCCCTTAATGGGAGTACTGTGGTGTTAGGTTTTTTGCAATGAAATTCTGGTTGAAGGAGGGTTTCTCATTAAGTCGTTATTTCTGTATTATGAATTTCACCAGTTCAAACTTGTGGTCGGAATTGATGATGCGCAGAATGTACATGCCATCGGGGAGATTGCCTAGTTCTTTGCTCCATGAGAGGCCGAAAAACTGCTCGGTAATTACCATTTGCCCGGCTGAGTTGTATAGTTCCATATAGTAAGATCCGGATTCTTCCAGCCCTACATCTATGTGGCCCTTTGTGGGGTTGGGGTATAGGGTGGTAACCAGTTTTATTTCCTGATATTTTGCAGCTTCGGTGGGCGATAATTTCACTTCACTAATGGCAGGCATGATGATGATGGGGTAGAAGTTCATGATGATTTTCCTGGCCCTTGCTTCTTTTATCACATCATCAATAGAGTAGTCGCTTAATGGTTTTTCGAGAGGCGGGGCATCGCCTACAATTATGATATTGCACTTTTTGGTTGACTTCCAGAAGTCCTGCTGCAGGCTTTTAAAGAATGCATCGTAAACAGACTCGGGGATATCGCCACCACCAGTAACTCTGACCGCATTGAGGTATTCCTGAGCTTCTTCATACCTTGTTTCAAAATTCCGGAATGAATACCATTCCATGCCATCCACATTTTTATCGCCATAGAACGCAATTGCCAGTCTTACTCCTTTATACTTCTTAATTGTATCAATAATCTGGCTGAGTCCTGCTTTTACATTGGCAATATCATTGGTCATGCTATAGGTCTTGTCTATAAGCAGTAAGAGGTCTGATTTATCGACTGAAACCTGTTTAATGGAAGCCGCTATTTCATTGGCCACCATATTGGAATTGACGAGAATCTTCATCTTGCCATTGCTGGCGGCAGAAAGTTTGGTGAACTTGGTGGTAGCCTCATCTTCTGCGCTCATTACATCGTGGTAATAAACGGGTGGTAGTTTGATCTTTGCTGTGAGCAGGGAATCCATTTTTATTTTGAAGGAATCGACATACTCCGATGGCTCATCATTATTAGCCAATTCGTCCTGTTTAGGTTCAGTTTGAATTTTATTGTCCGATTTGGTATCAGGAGTGTATTTTGCCTGATTGCCATTTTGCTTATCTGTATTGCATCCCAGCGCTGTGGCGATTATGGCAAGCAGTACAAAGAGTTTTGTTCTCATGGTCGCAGAATTATATTACAAAGTAATAATTTAATTTGAATGTTTTAAATTTTGTTTTTGTGTTTTAATATTAACGCAATTCATCTGATATTAATTATAGTGGTTTGGTGAAATAATATGGATGGCGGACGATTTTCTTTGAAAAGCTAAGGAATTGCACACTGCGCAAGAAATGTTGATTGGTCGAAAAGTTAAAAAGTTGATTAGGAGATAATATACATTGGAAAATAACCTTGCTATCTCTAAAGTATGGTAATTGTGCTCATCTCAACAAAATCCCGTTAGCGCCGAAGGGGCGGTACTAACGGGATTGGGACCGCATTTAAGGTTTGTCATTTTCAATTAGCTTGTGTGTAGTAAAGAGCGTGATGCCCAGCGCGAGGCTGTTGGTGGGGAGCACCAACATCGGCGGTAAAAGTGGTTGTGCCGGAGCCGGATGTTATTGCCTTTAAGGAAGCATTGGTAATGGCGCTGATCGGAACATTAAGGTGGCGCGAAGAAGTGAATGTGCTGAGCAGTGTTACAGGTGCTACACGCGATAGTGTTGGTGGGACACTTTGGATGGGGAAATAATTGATTTGGTAACTAATTGCGGCATTTAAATTTGTAATAATCTATGCCCATTCATTCTTATTTTGGTAAGTGATTTATTTCATCAATCAGGAAAAACAGTTCATATCCTTCTATTTTCCTG
>CAIUZK010000123.1 GCA_903903635.1 uncultured Bacteroidota bacterium | reverse complement strand
ACCTATTTCATGGTCTCTCCTTAAAAAGGGTTCATTTGAACCTCTTTTGTTTCTTCTCCGTTTGGGACAAGCCGGCGTGCCGTAGGTGGAATATACCATAACACAATTTGGATAAACCAGACAAGCACCGTGACACTGTTAAGGGCTATTACTATAATAGAATGCATTGGTAAAATTGTTGGATGAATAAAGAGCGGAATTCTGCTGGTTTTTAATTTGTAAGGTTGCTAAAGCATCACAGGTTTAATCCTTCACAGTTCGACAATAACAGGTCCCTATCAATGCGCGTTGATTCATAGTATCCATTATCACATGGTAATGATGTTTTCTTTTGTCCATGCTCCTTTACGATTTCTCTGAGTTTGCTCGTTGTTATCTGGTAAAGTCCTGTTGTGCCGCATATCTTTATCAAATAATAATGAGCTAAAGTGGTTTCGATGTCCATGACAATTTTTCCGTTAAAGACACGTCTGGTAGCAATGGAGATGTAGTTACTATTTATATTGCGGTCTGCAACCACGTTAAGCCGTTCGATCTTATTATCTGCTGTCAGAACCAACATATCATATCCGACAGACTTTCGCATCAACGCCACTTCAGAACCCATTTTTAATAAAATTTCAGCCAGGTATAGCTCGGCAAGCGTTTTGGCCCTCGTATTCTTGTATACTTCTTTAGAACTGATTTCTTCCGGCTCGGTCTTGGGCTTCAGTTTTCGTTTCTGGGAAATATTTTCGTTCTGACAGTTGGGATTTGGCACAAGTGAGTACTTTTCTTTTTCGGGAATCAACGTCCTCCCAAGAAGCTTATCTATATCCTTCTGTACCTGCCAGTCTTTAATCCACTGCGGCGTGTAATTGTCATCCTTCTGCCTAATATCAATATCTATTTTCTCTCGCATTACCTGTCTTTATACTTTAAATAGTTGAGTGAATTCTTGCTGGGTAATTTCTACATAGGCTTGGAGGTCATTAGCACTTTTTGTTTTTGAAGTAAATCATACAGGAGCACACTCTCACCTTTTTGATATACCCCGAAGGTATCGGTGGCACCGGACAGCTTTACCAATACAGAAAATTCACCTCTGGAAGTGTATGGTTTGTTTCTTTTATCCTTTATAAAAGCCATCAGCTTTTGGTCATCAGTTGTCAAGTCCTTAACATTTATTACTTCCATTGATTCTATGATGTGATTGCCAGGTAACAGAACGCATTGGTTTACCAGGTATTGGTAGTTGTTATGTAAGAAGTGCGCTTGTTCCTCCCTCATAAACAAGTCCAATCCCCGTTTTTTACCATGGCGTTCAAGTATTTCATGCAGGCTACTTTCTTTCACCATAGGATTGTAGGTTGTGGATAGACCCGTTGCATTTTGAGCCTCATATGTTGCCCATATGAAACACTTGGGTTGATTGAATGGAATTTCCCCATTATGAAAGTAACTATTGATATAGTCGGTCAATTTGGGTCTTTTGTTGTTGCTCATTTCACAGTTTACTGCGTCGAGTGTCAGCAGCCGGATGCCGTCCAGTTCAAGGTCGTCAACGTAGTAAGGGCCAAAATCGTAGTACTTCAAGTAACTATAGAATTCGATGTATTTTGCTGCTTCAGCGGACGATAGATTCGGTATTGGCGGGATTTTATTCCTTAGTTCTGGCTTCGTATATGTAATTTTATGTCACTGGTCGTGTTGTTATGGGTACATTCTTTTATTGTACCACACGATTTATTCGGTGGTAGAGTGGTGAAGTGATGGTTGATTGCTTACTTAACTATAGGTGGCAATTCACTTGTAATCAGTCTTTGTAGTTCTTGCAGACCCAGTGGGTCTTGTACCAGGTTAACGGCTTTACCGAAATTCATCTGTTTCCGCATTATACTCAAGTCATCGATTCGCTTTCCAAAATTCACTATGCCAAGTGGGTGTAATCCGCCGAATTTGCAAAACTTTGAATAATGCATGTAAAGTTCATTTTGTTTAACATAACGTTCATCTGATTTTTTGTATTTAAATTCATCAAGGAACACCTGAACGCTATCTGAGTCCTTTTTATATTTGGCGATAGCATTTTTCGTGGCATCGCACTCGCTAAACCGCTGTTGCTGTAGAAGTCGGTCAAGCCCATCAAGCACCCAATTGAGCACTCCAGACAATTCAGCGCATATGATTTTTTTCGCCAGGTAATGATCTTGCTGCTCTTCTGGAATGGTCTGGGTAAATGGTATTATTATTAACCTTCTGAAAAAGGCGTTAGTCGCTTCAACCTCCTTTGGCAGGCTGTTGCAGTTGAACACCAGCTTCGCGTAGTTCATCATTATGAAAGGATCTTTATAGGGTAGACGTGCCTCAATTGGTTCCCCGCTTGCAAGCATTTTAAATAATTCGACATCTTGCTTGTTGCTTATCTCGCTACAGTAGTTTACCAGCTTTTTTTCAATTTTGGCCCGGTAGTAGCCGTTTTCATTGGTAAGGGAATTCAGCGTATAACTGCTAAAATTCTCCCATCCAAGCATACCGCACATGATGTCATAGAAGACGCTTTTTCCATTT
>CAIUZK010000122.1 GCA_903903635.1 uncultured Bacteroidota bacterium | reverse complement strand
GTTTTGGCCTACTAAATTAAAATTTCGGATCCTAAATAATTAGGATGACCGCACATACTGCACTATGCTTTTCTTACATAATTACTCGCGCCAGACTGACAGCATTGGATATCAGAATTTTTTCTTTCTTCGCGAGAGGCCTCACCCCGGCCCTCTTTTACCCTTCCGCTCCGAACGCATTCGGAGCACCTTCCCTAAATTAGGGAAGGAGTTAGGGTGAAGTAGAATGAGTAGCGCACTCTCATTTTGAAAATATCATTTTCGAAGAGCTTGTGTGCAGCAAATTGTTTACTCAGGCTACCATGGGCTATTTGCGCACGAAGCTCCGACGGGTTTATGGTTGGGGAAATTGGATTTCTATGACAGTACGGATTTCGATCTATGACAGACCGTATATGATCTGTCATAGATTTTTTTTCTGGGCTAAATGGTTGGGGATTAGCGGGGTATATGTTAGAAACCCCATAGCCCCTCCCGATGAAAAATCGGGACCTTGTTCCGGGGAGTACTTTGGGGTCAAATTTTCAGCTTTTGCAATTAATATGATTAGAAATTATTATGCGTTGCTTATGGGGTAACTGCCTGGTAATTTCTGTATTTCGTGCGTTACAAACGCACTACCGGGGCATTCGCGTTACAAACGCGAACGAGGGGGGAAGCGGACTTAGACCAGTGGGAAATGCCCCCTTGGTTACTATTAAACCCTTTCAGGGTTTGTTGGGAATTAAACATTATCTCCCCAGGTTTCACCCAGGGCTAATAACATTTTAGCCTTTCAGGCTATCTAACAGGATTTGAATTGCTACAACAGTTTTGAATCTTTGAAATAAGACCATTGCCGTAAATGACTAATGGTGCATATCAGTATTACGTGCGTTTCAAACGCACTGCAGGGGCAGTCGCTTTTTAAACACGAGAGGGGATTGCGGGCATTAATTGGGAAGCAGTTTTTCAAATGCGGTCTGAGACGGAGTTTTATGAGTACTTCCGAATGCCCTTCGGAACATTGTATACAACCCGTTTTCAAAATGCTGATATTCAATAATTTGCAACAATGGGTTGTAATCACTTTGTTGCTGAATTTCTCAGCTCTGTGAATCAGGAAGAAAGAGTTATTGACCCGAGAGAGTTTTTTCGGAAGCGGGCTTGCGACCAGTGGAATTCTTTAACTATGTGATACGTAGGATAGCCCCGATGGGGCATATTAATTGACCAAGACCTAATAATCTTCAGCAAGTGGGATTTATTGTTTTATTACCTTTTCTATAGTTGTTTTGCCTGCTTCATCGGATACACTTACTATGTATACACCTTGTGGCTGGCTGGCAATATTAACCTCAACTTTTGTCAAACTGCAGGCCTGGGAATATACTGTTTGGCCAACCACATTTGTGATAATTATTTGTTTGAGCTTAGTTGTTGATTCAATTGTTAGTAAAGAATTAGCTGGGTTTGGATAGATAGCAATTTCAGAGCTAAGCAGGTTTTGATTTGTATTAAGAGCAATACTATCTAAATAACATGGTGAATGATATGTTATTTTACGGATTCTTACATTATCTATATCTGGAATATATAGATTCCAGCAAGGGTCAAATGATGCCCCGCCAGGATCCAAGGATGCAGCAGTTGCAGGCCCACCATCGCCGCCAAAGCTACCGGAACCACCAATACCTGCAATACAATGAAATATTCCAGAAGTAGTAATTGCATAGGCTCTTTCATTATATCTATCTGTGATAATTAAATTTGCCGAGCAATCAAAAACGAGCCATTCAGGTGCCATTTGGGCAGTTGTTGCAGCCATTCAATCGCCTGCATTAGTGGGCACCCCACTACCTGCAAACGTAGTAATAATGCTCAAAGTATCTATCTTACGTACTTTACCAGCATTGTAATCTGCAACGTAAATATTACCGTTATAATCAGCAGCTACACCTGCTATTAATGCAAATGTAGCCGAAGTAGCAGGACCACCATCACCTGTGCCTAGAGGAGTAATACTGCCGTTCCCAGCAAAGGTTGTAATAATCCCGCTTGTATTTACCTTTCGGACCCTATGATTAAATGCATCAACAATATATAAATTGAAATACTTATCAAAGCAAATATTCTGTACTCCCCATATTTCTGCTGCTGTAGCTTGCCCACCATCACCATAAAATGCACCTGTTCCATTTCCAACTATAGTAGTAATAATCCCAGTAGTAATGTCAACTTTTCTTATTCTATTGTTACCGGCATCTGCTATGTAAAAATTGCCAATTGAATCAACAATAACTGCAGTGGGTTCATTTATTAAAGCAGTTGTTGCGGGCATTCCATCACCTGTAAAACCGCTTGCACCATTGCCCGCAACAGTTGTGATTATTCCTGCACCATTTATTTTCCGGATTCTATGTCCTGTAGGTTCTGCAAAATAATAATTACCAAATTTATCAAATACGCCTTGAGCGGGGTCAGTAAGGTTTGCAGCAGTAGCTGGATGACCATCACCAAGACCGGAACAAGGCACACTTATACATCCTGCAAAAGTATTTATATTTTGAGATTTAACAACCAAAGAACTAACAAGCAATATAACCAGATAACACCATTTCATAACCAATATATTTATGTTTTAAATAAAATAAAAATGCTGAGGTATAAAGTTAGTAATATTTAATATTCGATGAGCGGAAAAGAAAAGATTGGAGGCGAAAAATTAATTTAAGAAACCGGTTTCCGGTGAGGCAATAATTTTGCATTGATGTGGTGGGTAAGGGTGTACATCAATATGCCCCTTGGTTACTATTAAACCCTTTCAGGGTTTGTTGGGAATTAAACATTATCTCCCTAGGTTTCACCTAGGGCTAATAACATTTTAGCCTTTCAGGCTATCTAACAACATTTGAATTACTACAACAGTTTTGTATCATTGAAATAAGGCCATTGCTGTAAATGACAAGTTGTGCATATCACTATTTCGTGCGTATTACAAACGCACTGCCGGGGCATTCGCGTTTTAAACGCAAACGAGGGGATTGCGGGCATTAATTGGGCTGCTGATTTTCAAATGCCGTCGGAGACGGAGTTTTATGAGCACTTCCGGCATATTAGGTAGCGGGCTTACGGCCAGTGGGGTTCGGAAGCGGGACGCTTCCATAGTTTGGGACGAAGCGGGACGCTTCGACCAGTACTCAAAATATAACAAGTAACCGGATCGAATTCGCGGCAGAACAATGAAAGATTTTCACAAATTTATTAGCAATTACTTCTTCCCCACTTTTGCGAGTTGCTCCCATAACACCCGCTCTTCGGCGGATATGTTTTTGGGTACGGTTATCATGACGCGCACAAAGCTGTCGCCACGCTCGCCAGGGGTATCGTAGCGGGGCATGCCCATGCCTTTGAGGCGGAAGGTTTTGTCGCTGTCGGTGCCGGGGGGTATGTTTATGTTTACGGTTTTATCGAGGGCCTGTACGGGTAGTTTGCCTCCCAGCACTGCGGTATAAATATCGAGAGGCTGGTCGAAATAAAGGTCATCGCCCTTGCGTTCAAATTTGGGATGCCTGCTGATGTGAATGGTAATAAACAGCTCTCCTGCGGGGCCTCCGTTTGCACCAGGACCACCCTTGCCTTTCATCCTGAGCACCTGCTCGGTTGCAATGCCGGGCTTTAGCTTCATGTTGAGTACCTGCTCGCCGAGGTTTAACTGCCTGGTGGTGCCATGAAAAGCCTCCTCCAGTGTTATGGTTGTCTCTGCCTCAAAATCCTGACCCTTCATAGCTCTTGCCCCACGCCTTTGGCCACCACCACTAAATCCACCGCTATTGCCAAATATCGACTCAAAAAAATCAGAAAACTGGCTCTCGTCGCCACCCGAATAGGAGTATTGTGCGCCACCCTGCCTGCCGCGCTGCTGTCCGCCAAAACCGCCGGGACCAGCATGCTGGTATTGCTGCCAGTTCTCGCCCAGTTCATCATACTTCTTTCTCTTTGCCGGATCGCTCAGCACATCATTTGCCTCATTTACTTCTTTAAATTTTTCCTCCGATTTCTTATCGCCGGGGTTCTTGTCGGGATGAAATTTCACAGCCAGTTTGCGGTAGGCTTTCTTAATTTCTTCCTGTGTCGCTTTCTTTTCTACACCCAGTATTTTATAATAATCTTTGTACTCCATAGCAATTTTTATACATTCCAAAGTTAACCTTTATTATGCTATAACCGCCTGATGCAGGTCAATAATATCTGTTCGGGTGCGCCTTTGCAAGTAATAACAAAAGCCGATTTTAAAGGATTCTGCATTTTTGTTGCATATTTATTCAATTCAGATTACCTTTTCCTGAAATTACCAGATATGAACCGCACTTTTCTTGCTTTAATTACTTTAGCCGTATTGTTTTTCAGTGCCTGCGAACAAAAATCTTCCATATCAAAGAAACACTTTATCAAGGGCAACGACTTTCTTTTTAAAGACGACCTGGAGAATGCCATTAAGGAGTATGAAATAGCCTACCGTGTAGATTCCAACAACTGGCAGGCTTGTTATGAACTGGCAGGGATTTACCAATTGCAGGGCGACTTCAGCAATGCCATGTATTATTTTACAAAGACGGTACAACTCAACCCCTCCTTTGCCCTTGGCTATTATAACAAGGCTAATCTGGAAGAAACTGTGGGCGATGAAAAAAGCAGTATGCACGACATTAAAGAAGCTCTGTCGCACAAAAAAGATTTCTTTTCGGCGCTGCTTGCCAAAGGACGCAAAGAGTATGCCAGAGGAAATTTCAAACAGGCCGAAGCCGACTTTAGTTCGGCCATTGCGGTGCGCCCCGATTTTTATATGGCTTACAGCATGCGGGGATCATGCAAATTCAAATCCGGGAACCTGGATGGCGCCATAGCCGACTTCGGGCAGGAGATCCGCCTCAATCCGCAGCATGGTATGGGCTATATAAACAGAGCTGTAGCCCTGGGCGAAAAACAGGATTACAGACAGGCAATTAACGACCTTAATGCGGCAATTCAATTGGATCCGTTATGGTCGCAGGCCTATATATACAGGGGCAACTATTACATTAAGCTCAACATTAAAGACAGCGCCTGCGGCGACTTCCGCATTGCGTTCAAACTCAAAAACCCGGATGCCGAGCATTATTCTAACCAGTATTGCAAATAAGGGCTTCCTGATCTGCTAATGGTTTTTATTGCCTGTTCAGTCACTAAGTGACGATGATTAAATAAAGTATTACTTGTAAAAAATTAACAACTCATAACATCCACATGCTTTATTTTCATACCTTGAATGCGGGTACGGAATTGTTTGGCATTGATTTTTTAGTAAAACAAAATACAGACTTTATATTACCGACTTTATTTTTTCGACTTAAGAAATGAACTGGAAACAAATTAAATGGAAGATCCGCTATGCATGGCAGTACTTTCCGTTTACTATCAATTCTGTACTTTGTTTGCTGGCCGCCTGGGGAGTCCATTGGTTGCTTTATAAGCCTACACCAAAGGGCGAAACGCCATCGCCATTTAAGCCCTTTATATTGTTGATGGGCAAAACCGCATTTATTTTTCTTTTTGCGCTGGTTGTCCTTTCCATATTCAGCACTATATGGAGCTATCTTCATTACCTGTGGCTGAGGGCGCGTAAAGGTGTGCGGCTGCAGGTGGAATTTGTTACCGAAACACAAAAGGGCAAGAACAATAAATTATTCCTCAATGCCCGTCTCGACGGTGTAATCAGGCCACGGTTGGGTTTTGTAAAAGCCAGGCTGTTTTATGATGACAATGTGTTTACCGGTTTTTTCGGATTGCTTTCCAATAAACGTAAGGAGCAAAGCCTCAGGCTGCTCGCCATTACCGGGCGCAGCAGGCTCGCATTGCCCGACATTAAGGAGTATGATCTGAAGGGTGGTTTCATTTACTTCCAGGATATGCTGCACCTGTTCAGGCTGGCTTCGGCTCAGCAGGTAACGGGGCATTTTTACCAGCCGCCTTTATTGCAGGAAGGTGCTGATACCGAAGTTTTCCCGAAGAAAACTGAAACCATGGATGTGCGCATAGACCAGTTGCGCAAGGTGGAAGGTGAACAGCTTAATTATAAAGATTTTGAAGCCGGCGATGATGTGCGCCGCATAGTATGGAAGTTGTATGCCAAAAACAGGGAACTGGTAGTGCGCATACCGGAGATGCACGAGCCTTATGCCTCACATCTTTATTTTTATGCTTCTTTTTTTGCACAGGTAAAAGCACAATGGCTGGGCGAAGGCTACCTGAAGGAAATGCTCAACTACTACAAAAACCATGTATGGACCATTTACGATACACTGGCCCATAAAGAATGGAATATCCGCTATATACCCGACCAGACTTTCCACCTGCCGGACCAAATGCCGGAAGACGAAAAAACTGCCCGTATCATAAGCAACAGCAACTGGCACAAGGATACCAGTCTGCAGCAATATTTCAACCCTAAAAACGGGACCGTACTCTGTATTTCATCGCTCACTGATCCGGTAGAATTAAGAAACCTGCTGGATCGTTGCGATACTTCCACTATGGTCTACTTCGTAAAGCTATCTGATGTTTTGCGCAGTTATGTGGGTCTAACCCTGATCAAACGCCTCATTTTCCTCCCACCACAAGACAGGCTCTCCAAACTACGCGCCCGGTGGACTTTTTCACCAATGCGCATACAGTTGCACAAGCGCGAAAAAGAGATTGAGGAGTTGCTTAAAAGGAGTAATGTGGTGAGCGGGGTGCTTTGAGTTGCTTTTATCAGGAGATTGAATTCCTATCAATCCGTATGTTTTGCATATTGTACAATAGATTATTTCCAATTTATTTTAACAAAACACCAACCATAGAAGCTACTTGGGCTGCAAGCCAGGGCCAGGCACAGGTTAAATTCAGCATTGCGCTGAATACCGGACTACCAGTAGGTACCCAGATAAAAAACAAGGGGTATATTTACTTTGATTCCAACCCAGCTGTAATAACCAACACCACGAAAAACACAATAGGATACACCCTTGGTACTAACCAGATAATTACAACCAGCGGTGTAATAGTTTACCCTAATCCGGCAACAGACCAACTGACCATAGATAATCTGAATGGTGGTGAACTCACGGTATTGAGCATGAGTGGCACTGAACTGATGAAGCAAAAAGTAACGCAGAGTAAGGCTACATTGGATATCAGTAAACTACCTGGCGGGGTTTATATACTGAGGGTATTGAGTAATGCCAATAACGAAACCATCAAGTTCACGAAGTATTGATAGGTGAATTAATTTTTTCTTTTACGATTGAAATAAAAAACCAACAACAAAACAGCAGGAGCCTTTGCGGGTTCCTGCTGTTTTGTTGTTAAACATTTGTGTTTTGCCGAAACCTGTAAATATGTTGCCAGATGTTGCCTTACATGTCATGATTGGCATACACTGCCACAACAGTAAAACGTAAAGTGTCCGCCGCTTGGTGTTCAGTTAAAATATAAATACAGACGGCTACATAACCAATAGTCCTGCTTTTTAAAAAAAACTACCGGTGGTTATAAACTTTGCGGCCTGATATTAGCTGGATGATGAAACTCTCCGCATTCCGACAAAGTATATGGAGGCAAATCAGATAAATTACAAAAATGGACTTTGTGATACTTTTTGTAACTTTCTATGCATAAAGGAAATAAATGAAAGGTGAACTGAAAATAGTAACATGGAATTGTAATGGTGCGCTCAGGAAAAAGTTTGAATTTCTGTCGAGACTGGAGGCTGATATTTATATTGTTCAGGAGTGCGAAGACCCGGAGCGGGCAAAGGATTCAAAATACAAAGTATGGGCAAAAAACTATTTGTGGATAGGTGATAATAAGAATAAAGGGTTAGGGATTTTTGCTACTGGCGCTATTGAATTGCAGGACCTGAAATGGGAAACAGATGGATTGAAGTATTTTCTGCCGTACAGGGTTAACAACAATTTTAATCTTATTGCAGTCTGGACTAAGAGTAATAATTCCATTTCATTTAGATACATAGGGCAATTCTGGAAGTACCTTCAGATTCACCGGGAGCATATGAATGATTGCGTTATTTTAGGCGATTTTAACAGCAATAAAATCTGGGATGAGAATCATAGTATATGTAATCATTCAAATGTTGTGAAGGAACTGGAAGATATTGGGATATTTAGTTTTTACCATCACCAATTTGGTATGCCTCAGGGTGCGGAAATGCATCCTACTTTTTATATGCAACGAAACAGAAATAAACCATATCATATTGATTACCTTTTTGTACCAACCGAGGTAGGTAAAAGAATTACAAATTTTGAAATTGGGCATGTTGATGAATGGCTGGAGAAAAGTGATCACTTGCCAATCCAATTTAGGATGTAATCATAAAAAAATTTGAAAAGGGTTGTTTGTATTTTGTCCGTTAAAAATTGCTGCAATGAAGCCAATACTGATTTTTTTATTTTTTTCCGCCGTTGTTGGTCTTATTTTCTGACCCACAACCTCGCGCAGAGCATCCCGCTCATTATTGCACACCAGCATTTTGAAAATGACAAACCTTAAAGTGCTAAAACAATACAGCCCGAAATAGTTTGATCAAAAAGTTTGCAGTAAATTGCGATTAATAACCTATTTAGTATGAAATGAAACTTTTGCCCTATGGTACAATGCATTCAGTAATTAAAAAAACATCAGAATCATGTCGACTAATATTTTTACACGGTTTTTCTTAAGTAAGATTGGTATAATTACTTCGACAATATCAAGCATACTTGGGATAGCACTTTTTACTCCATTCGTTTTCATAAGCATCAATATAGGAGACTACAAACTCATAATAATCAACTCAATAGTACTTGCGATTCAAGTATGTTGCTTTTATGTTTCGATCTTACGTACATTAAAATTGAAGCGTGGAGTATTAAATTAAGTGAATAGTTGTAATATTAATTTAAACGGTTGTATTTGCGGAAGTACAACCGTTTTTTATGTATAAAGCTAATCTATGAATTCCTCCGCCGTTGTTGGTATTATTTCCTGATCAACAACCTCGCGCAGAGCATCCCGCTCATTATTGCACACAAGCTTTTTGAAATTAATAACCCTTATATTATCAAAACAATACAACCCTGAAATAGTTTGATTCGAAAGTTTGAGTTAAATTGCGATTAGTAAACTATTTAATATGAAACGAAACTTTTATTTACTGCTTATTGTTTTCTTTTCCTTTTTTGCGCAGGATGCTGCAGCGCAAATAATATCTACTATAGCAGGCAATGGTACAGATGGCTATTGCTGTGATGACAGCCTTGCAATAAATGCAGAACTAAGTAAACCTTTTGATGTTGCCATTGATGGCTTTGGTAATATTATTATAGCTGATGCATTAAATAACAGAATACGCAAAATAGACAACGCTGGAATCATTACTACCATTGCAGGTACAGGAGTGGCAGGATACAATGGTGATAATATGGCAGCTACTGCTGCAATGATAAATTATCCCTCTGCCTTGATTGCAGATGCTACGGGCAATATTTTTTTCTGTGATGACCATAATTATCGAATAAGGATGATAGATGTGCATGGGATCATCTCTACAATAGCAGGTACAGGCTTGTCTGGTTATAGCGGAGATAATGGCCTGGCAACAGATGCAATGATTACATCATCATTGGGAATAGCGATTGATAAATTTGGGCAAATATATTTTAGCGATAGCCGGAATTACCGGATTAGGAAAATAAGTGCAGCAACGGGTGGGATAATAACAACAATTGCTGGAAATGGCACACCCGGATATACAGGCGATGATGGGGCTGCAACAAATGCAGAGTTAAATGCGCCAACTGGTTTAACATTGGACAATATTGGCAATATATATTTTGGAGAGCATTACAATAATTGCATCCGGAAAGTAGGCAATGATGGTATTATAAAAACAATCGCGGGTACAGGATTACCGGGATACAGCGGTGATAATGGGCCTGCAACACTGGCGAAATTATCATGGCCTCAAGGGATAAAGATAGATGGTGGCGGTGATATTTATTTTGCTGATGCATACAATAACAGAATAAGAAAAATTGATATTTCTGGTGATATTACAACTATTGCAGGTTCTGGAATTGGCGGTTATACAGGAGATGGCGGTAATGCAATATTAGCAGATTTAAGCACTCCAACTGGAATTGCATTGGATTTTGCTGGCAATTTTTACATAGCAGATCTCATCAACAACAGAATTAGATATTATAAGAACACAACGAATATTAATTTTGCAAATAAATCATCAAGTAGGATGGAAATTTATCCGAATCCATCAGAAGGGATGATTAATGTATTTGTACCAACGGCAACAACTGAAAAGGTAAACTACTTAATTACCAATGCAATAGGTACTAAGATACAGGAAGGAATTGCGGCATCTAATGAAAAACTTACAATAAATATAGTTGCTCCATCGGGTGTATATATTATTCAGGTAAGTACAACATCGCAAAAAATCATTAAGAAAATAGTCATTTCGAGGTAATCAACCTATCCCTCGCCCGCCATAGTAAGACTTTCAAAATAATTCCTACAAATTAAGGATAAATTCTGTAGTTGAGTTCTGGGATGTTGGGATGGTAGCGAATTCGTTTTTTGTCCAATT
>CAIUZK010000121.1 GCA_903903635.1 uncultured Bacteroidota bacterium | reverse complement strand
TTTGGTCTAAAGAAAAAAATGAAAGCAAAACAACTTTGAATTGGAAGTTTACAAGGCAGGATGCAGATAAAAAGCTATCTAAACACTATGTTGCATAATTAATTTGCCACAACACTAGTTTTCGGTTCTCAGCTGCCTTAGCATCAGGCTGCCTGGCAAACAGGGTTCGGGTAAAGAACCCAAAGCAGAATACTGCTACAAACGCGGAAATTATTAATGCTGTCTTTTTCATAAGGAATAATATTATTTGCGAGCCATTACAGCCCCATTGGCAATGTGCCCAAAGTAATAAAAAGCAGGTGAATATTGGGTGAATATTGGGTGAATTTATAGCGCCGAACAGGAATACGAAATGACCATGT
Source organism: uncultured Bacteroidota bacterium (assembly GCA_903903635.1). Lineage (GTDB taxonomy): Bacteria > Bacteroidota > Bacteroidia > Chitinophagales > Chitinophagaceae > Nemorincola. The sequence goes on along the minus strand of CAIUZK010000121.1, from coordinate 21,917 downwards.
TGGGTGAATATTGGGTGAATATTGGGTGAATTTATAGCTATTAGATTGTACGTATCCTGAGGCTTAATCTATTCCACCCTAACAAGCAAGTTGAGTTGAAAAATGCTGCTATTCGGCTCATTTCAACCTAAAAAACAATATATTTATTAAATACTATTCAATGTGTAAATGGAAAAATCACGCGAAAAAGTTTGTGAAATTCGAAATTTATTATAACTTTTTTCGGTTTTAATTGAACAATATTACATAATTTAGTGGTTGAAATATAATTTTATGATAAAACGCCAATTACAGGATGTATTGCAAAGCAAGTTTTTTAAAGGCAAGGCAATCTTGCTTTTCGGGCCAAGACAGGTTGGTAAATCGACATTGATAGAAACCCTGCTAAATGCTCAAAACAAACAGTGGATTTATTTTAATGGTGATGACGATGATGTAAGAGAAAACCTTACCAATACATCCTCAACAAAGTTGAAAGGCATTATTGGCAATAATGAAATTGTTTTTATCGAAGAAGCCCAGCGAATAGAGAATATAGTACTTACCATTAAAATAATTACTGACCGATTTAAGAATGTGCAGGTGATAGCAAGCGGATCTTCTGCATTTGAATTGTCAAGTAAAGTAAATGAGCCGCTTACCGGAAGAAAGTATGAATTTATGCTTTACCCATTAAGCTTTTCAGAAATGGTTCAGCATCACGGTTTCATTCAGGAAAAAGGAATGCTGGAACATAGGCTGATCTATGGGTATTACCCTGAAATAGTGACAAAACAAGTCGAAGAAAGATCATTATTGAAATTATTAACTAATAGTTACCTATATAAAGATTTATTGATGCTGGAGCAAATAAACAAACCTGTTCTCCTTAGTAAAATTCTAAAAGCCCTGGCCCTGCAAATAGGAAGTGAGGTAAGCTATAATGAGCTTGCTCAAACAGTAGGAGCCGATAAAGAAACAATAGAAAAGTATATTGATCTGTTAGAAAAAGCCTTTATAGTGTTTCGTTTACCTGCATTAAACCGAAATGTTCGAAATGAAATAAAGAAGGGCAAAAAGATATATTTCTATGATTGTGGAATACGAAATGCACTAATAAACAATTTTACCGGAGTAAAAAACAGAACTGATGCCGGAGCTCTGTGGGAAAATTTTATCATTTCAGAAAGAGTAAAACAATTGCGTAATAATGATATTGATGTAGAATTATTTTTCTGGCGCACAACTCAGCAACAGGAAATTGATCTGATAGAGGAGCATGAAGGAGGTATTCTAAAAGCATTTGAATTTAAATGGGGCAAAAACGTAAAAATTCGTTTCCCTCAAACCTTCACCCATAATTATCCAGGCACTGAAACATTTGTGATTTCACCTGATAATATTGAAGAGTTCCTGCTTAACAAATGAAATGTATCTTTAAGATCCTGAGTTGCATTGTTCAACTTTTGATCGGTTCAACTTTCATATTTCTAAATTCCAATAGCCAACAACGAATTATATGAATTTCAAAATTTATATCGTCATACTTCTTGTACTTAAAGTACAAATAGGTATGTGCCAGACAAGCAAAATAATAGGCAACGACCTATATGCTCCTTCGAAATCCGAGAAAGCACGATCTTATTATAATGATGGGCATAATGCAATGGAAAATCGCAATTACAGGAAAGCTATTGAATTTTATAAATTGGCAATTACCGAGGATCCGGGATATATTGATGCTTACGACAACCTTGCCCTGGCTTACAGGCAATTCAATATGCTTGATAGCGCAGCCTGCTATAATTTAATTTCCATTAAAAAGTTTCCAAAAGGCACAGTGGCACGACGCAATCAGGCAATTGTTGAAGAGAAAAGAGGACAAACCGATAAGGCAATAGCGTACTTAAAAGAAGCCCTTGAGATTGACAATAAAGACCCTGAAACTTATTATGGATTAATGAGAGAATATTCTATCCAAAAGAATTTTACTGAGGCACTGGTTAACGGAAATAAGGCTGAAAAATATTATTCCGAACGCAATGATCCCAACATAGGCGACTGCTACCTTATGCTCTGCATTATTAACCTGTTTTTAAACAATAAAGACCAGGCAAAACATTATGCGCAATTGGCACAAAATAAAGGGGTAAAATTAGACCAGGCAATACTTGATGCACTGAAATAATGATTTCGCCCACTACAGTCACTCCATTTCAGTGTAGCTTGAAGGAATTCTCCTATCCGCGACTTACACCTTAGTTTCCGATGATTTACAAGACCAACCTACAAGATATTCGAGCGCAACTTTAAGCACAGGGGCCGTACTTAAATCCGAATGAATAGGCAACAATAAAAATCAGTACCAGCTGATTTGTTTTTGCTGAATAAGGGAATTATCATTTGGTTATCACCATTTTGATCTCGTCCCACGTCTTTTGTACCTGCTCAGCGCCAACCGCATTGTTTTCAATAGCCACTTCAGCAATAGCACCGGTATAGTAATGCATAATGCCTAGATTGCCAATACAAAGCAGGCTCTCTGATTGCAATACCGGCCCGGATAACGGATGACTCGCAACCAGGCTTCCATCAAGGTAAACATCCATATGGTCCGAAAAAACATTCATTACAGTATACACCCATTCATTATTTGGCAAAGGCACTTTAACCTCGTTTCCGTTTATGATGAAAAAGTAATCAGATGAGCTAAACCCGTTGCTGATTACAAATCCTTTTGCACCATCCAGGTTACCCGCAATAACCGCATCCCTGTATACCTGGCGTTTAGCATAAAACAGCGCCTGTACCGAAAACTCAGGAGCCAATGTAACAGGGGCTATACCAAAAGCATCATTGCAACGCGACCTTAATCCTGCACTGTCATCAGTATATTTTCTGTGTATGGATGCCTGGCCGGGGCTGTTGAAAAAGCAAACAGCAGGTATCTTGGTTTTCCTTTTTGTTACCAGCGCCATCGATTTACCTGTAGCCTGCAACTCACAGGAGGCCGCCATTGTGGCAAGAGCGGGCTGCATAAAAGCATAATTAAAAATGACAGGCTCAATAAAAATGCTGAAAGAAGAATCTCTGACCATATTATTAAACCGGTCCAGGCCGGTGTTTAAAAACAAGTCTATAAGGCCGGGATTGAATGCCGAGCGACGTTTATTTCCATCAAAATATAAAGACTGGTACTTACTTACCGTAAGGACAAGAATTTTCTCCCCTTCAACTGAATTATTCAAAATAAAATCACGGTTACTTTCCACAAATCTTTGCTCCTTGCTATGTAGCGATTTGTCTTCTTCCTGGTAAATGTGGTAAACTATTTTATCCGAATTATACACCAGTTCAATAAATGAAAATGAAACCAGGAAGAGAAAAACAACAAAAACCGCATTCAGAAACAGAACATTCCTGTTTTTAATTATGGTCCATAATTCATCGCCCATAATAGTGAGCAATAGGATACAAAATCCTGAACTAACTGATAAATTAACGCTGTGGCTCCGGCCCTGGTAATAAAATAAATAACCCACACCAATCAGCGATAATAAAAAGACCATTGCCGCTCTGGGCGTTATTGCTTTTTTATTCCATTGCATAATGGAATAGGTAAACCCGGCAATCAGGATGAGGGCAATTAGATTCCAGGGATGAACCAATGCCATAGGCAGCAGCCCAAAACCAACTTTACTGAATACAGTTATGGTTCCCCAAAGCAATCCGAGGTCGGGAGCCGAACCATAAAAAGCGTAAATCAACAGTTTATAGGTATAAAAAACAACAGGCAAAACCAGTACCCCAGCAAGTATATGAGTCGATATTTTTCTTATGGCAATATTCCCCTCTGCATCAAAAAAGTCATGGTAAACAAAAAACAGCACCATGGAAATATAGCATACCATACCTAATTCGGGGTTCCATAAAATAAAGGAGGCCATCACAAATAAAGTGATCCAGTACTTAAGGCTGGATGGTTTAAATAAATAGACAGATGCTAAAAAAACAAGCACAGACGGTGCAAGGTATCTGATTGGGAAAAGAGCAAAATAGCAATCGAAATCATTCAGCAGTTTCCGGTCGAGATAGGAAAAGAACAGCATGGTGGCAAAGCCTGCAAACAGGATCACCTGATTGCTTACCATTTTTTTCAGCGCATAAAAATTCAGTACAAATGATAGCCCCAGCAATAGAGACATGACCACAGAGAATTTTAAAATACTAAGGCCGGTAACCTGGAAAATGGGATTTAAAAAATGGGGGTAAAGTCCATAGGTATTCGTAAAACCATCAGCCAGCATGGGCACACCGGCATATACCTGCGTCATGGAATAATAGACCGCGTTGAAATCAACTTTATTATCTATTGAATAGGGGAATGAGAATATGTTCATGGCGATAATCGCCGCTACTACCGCCCCGGTAACGGTATAACCAATAACCGGTGTTAGTATCCTGTATGGCTTACTGTTATCCCAATTCAATTTTTTCAAACCTAGAAAAAAGAAAGCAGCAATTAACGGCACTACGATCAATACATAAAGCCACAGGTAATGACCAATGAAAAATTCATTGAAATAAAAATTGAAATTATTGTTCCCCGGATCATCGGGATTTGGCGGGAAACGCCTGCTGCCAAAATCAGATAAATTCGGCGCTGCAAAAGCAGCAAATATCAGGGCAATCAATGCGGCAACAGCTATAATGGACACTATGCGGGAAACCGGTTTTTCCGTAAGGAACCGGATCCATTCTGATTTATAGAAAAGGAAATAAAACCAAAACAAAAAGGATAAGACAATGATAATACCCAGGCGGAATAAAAGAGCTTCCATTGGCTCAGGAATCGCCTTATTATACTCAATTAAAACTGTTTTAGCTGTCTTATTTAATTGCTCAATATCAGGATGGTAAGTAGCCTGAACCAGGAGGGCCGCAATAAAATAAACAAGCGCCGCGCCAGTAATTGAAAATATCCAGCGAAGTATTTCTGATTTTATGGATAGCGATCCATCATTGGTAGTATCCCCGGCAATCTGATTAACACCCGGCGGTTGGGATATCCGCCCGGCAATAGATTTTTTCAGATTACCAACAGAAGGTTTAGCCATAGGATTCAGTAGTGCTGACCATTTAAAATTAAGAATAAAAGCAGGATTATTGTAATTCAGTTTCAAGCGTTAATGACACCATATCCGGTTTTCTAAAAGTAAGTTTCCGGATAAACCATTCATAGTAATGAAAAAGAGTTGAAGCAGGCCGCAAAAGAGGTTGAATGCCAAACATAAGTAAAGCTCGCTTCAATCACTACAGCTTCCACCCCGCTTCTATCATCCCCTTTAGCACTTTCAGGTCAATATCGGCCAGTTTATTGATGTATACGCAGCCCATACCCGCTTTATACTTACCCAATTTTTCAAGTGCTGCAGTATGCGCATCAACATTTGCGCCAAAGTATAACGACAGATTCGTTTTGCGTGGGGCGAATCCAATCCGCATCCAGTCGGCTTCGCGGCCGGTTGTGGGGCTCTTGTGCCTCTTTGTGCCAAAGCCTACAAATGAGTTGCTCCATAACACCGGCTCCTCCTTGCTCACTTTCCTCATCATTTCCAGCAGCGCAAGACTGTCTATGCGTTTCTGTTCGGGGGTAATGCTATTGAGGAAATCCTCAACGCTATCAGCGGTTGGTTTGGTTTTGTTCTCAGCCAGTTTTGATTTCTTTTCAGCCATCTTTATCAATGCTTGGTTTATTTAGTGCAAAACAACAATAATATTTTCTAACAGAGGCAAGAATAAGCCTATTCCTAACAACTGAGTTCATGTATAGAAACATTAAATTACACTAAAAACGACCCTGAGATAGTCCGGAAATAATTTTCATACTCTTCTGGATTTATCAGGTTGTTATTTTTCCTGCGGTGGGAATTTGCTCATGTCCATGTAAAACACCTCCCAGGTATGCCCGTCAAAATCTTCTACAGTTCGCTGCTGCATAAAACCGTAATCTTTCATTTCAGTAGGTTCAATCCCACCTGCCGAAATCGCATTGTCTACAATTTCGTTTACCCTATCAACACTCTCTACTGATAAAGAAAACAATCCTGCAATACTGCTCTTGGTATCAGCAATGGGTTTATTGGTAAACCCTTTAAACTTTTCGTGCGACAATATCATCACAAAAATGCTATCACTCCACACCATACATTTTCCACTCTCGTCCGAAAACTGCGGGTTCACTGTAAAACCCATTTTGGTGTAAAGGTTCATAGACCTTTCGACGTCCTTCACTGCTAAATTGATAAAGATCTGCTTTGTCATTTTGTGTGGTTGTTTATGTTATTTTAGTAATGGGTTAAAGCTAAGATTAAACGGAAAATCTTCCCAATATTGAGTGGATATTTTGTGGTATTTTCTTTATCAAGCGGATTGTTAGGAGCTATTACATTTTGTGCAACAGTTGGAGCTATTCCGCCCTGGTTGGCCTTATTTTAAGCAACAGCCTGAAGAAAAGCAAGAGAACTTGGGGCTGAGTATGCCCAAGAGCGGATAGAAGAAAATTGTCAATAGTACTAAAGTTGTCCAATAGCCACCAATCAAGCCAGCACCTGTTCCGGCAATTCTACCATCTCGTGCGCGTTGATCTTATCCAGTTCGAGTATGGTATGGCTGCCATCATACGCCCGCTCAAACATAGGCAGGAATTTCGCGCCATAGATCACCTGCTTGTAGGTATATGAGGTACGTTGCTGCACAATATTTGAAAAATGATCGTCAAAAGCTTTTACAATTACAATTACTTCCATCTTGCTTTCCTCCACATCTTCCTTCGTAAAGTTATACAATGGGCTCTCTTCGTCTATAGGATGCACCATGGTCCAGCTCAACGCCAGTGAATTAATTTTGGCAAACTCCATTTTCAGGGGGTAGAATCTTGTTACGGTTTTGCCCTGTTCCTGTACATGCATGGCTAACGTCAACTGTGCTTCCACATCTGTAAGATGGTTGTTTTTATAGGTTGCTGTGCGCAACATCAGGGCCTTTCCGTCTTTAAAGGGCGCGATAATAATATTCGGGCTAAACAGCAGATACGCACGGGGTCTGGCAAAACGACCGTAAATAAGACCGGTCATCAATGCAAAAATAAGTATACCCGCCAACGACTCTGCCGAGGCAATTACATTGGTCAGTATACCACTGGGAGCTACCCGGCCATACCCTACTGTAGTCAAGGTCTGCGAACTGAAGAAAAATGCCTCCAGGAATTTACCAAAGTAGGTAGGAGACGTATCCGCACCAATCAGGTGCTCTACACCAGTGGCAAAATAAATAAGCGCAAAAAACAGGTTGACACTGGTATAGGCAATAAAAATGAAAATCAAAAAATGACTACGCTTCATGCGCAGCAGCGTATGATACACACTCGTGCGCTCCCAGATTGGTATTCCTGTTTTTGTAAGATTGGTAGATCCGTCTGTATTGATCAACCTACCACCCTCAACACCACTGTTAGGACCAAATCCCGTATTATTTATATCCCTCAGCCTTTGCCTGTTATTCTGTGATGCCATCTTCGCCTTGTTTATTGAACTCAATAAGCAGTGCAACAACAGCAACTATTGCCATCATCACCCCTCCCAAAATTAAAGAAATCTTCCATGAAAAATACAGATCACACACATAATGCAGTATAAAGAACACCACGCTAAAAACCAGAAGCTTTGCTACCCAGTTCACAACAGGTATCAGGTTCAGAATACTTGTTTGCAATGCACTGGCTGAATGATACAGGTAGAATCCTGCCTGCAGATAAGTGGTGATAACAAAAGCCAGGGCAACTCCCGGCAAACCTATCAACTGGTACAACGGATAGATCAGCATTATGGCCAGCAATAATTCACCCACAGCTCCTATATTAATGATATGCCCCTTATGCAGCCGCTGCAAAACCGTGGTAAAACTGTAGGCGCGCACAGGCAATACCAGCAGCGATGCAAAAAATACAGGTACTGCCGGCAAGTATTTGATACTGAATACCGTTACAATAAATTCAGTCCTGAAGAAGAGCAGATAGCAAAACACCGGGAAAACAATACAAGACAATATCCTGCCGGTTTGGTTCATCAATCTTACCAGGTTGGCATGCTCTTTGTCCCCTTTACCCAAAGCCACATGAATCAACACTGCACTGCCCGCTGCACTGAGCAGCAAGGGCAGGAAAGGAATGGTTTGAGATCCGTTGAAATAATAGGCCGATAATTCAGCAGTAAGAAAAACCGAAATAATGAATTTATCAATGTACCCCGATAATAATTGTATCACATCAAACACGCCCAGGTGAAACCACAATGACTTTATCCTGCTGATTTCAATACTACTCTCCTGACCGGCAATGTGATTTCTCATGCTACCAAACACCATCAGCCCGTAGATCATAAACCGGGCCAGCGTAATAACCAACAGCCAGGTAAACAACACCTGAATGGAAAATCCTTTGTTCAATACATAAAGATGGGCCGCACAAAATGCAGTCGCATAAAGAACATTAACGGTAACCAGCATTTTGTACCTGCGAAAAACAATCAGCACCGATTCTAAAATAAAGGAAAGGGAAAAACCAATCAGGAAAAGAAAAGGAATTGCCAATGGCAATCCCGGTTGTATGTGCTGGAGATAGGCAAATACCCCGGCAAGAAGCCCCACCCAGGCTAAATATAATGCATACTGTACGGCCTTAATTTTCCCCGCCAGTTGTACAATGAAATCAGGTGAATACGTGAGTAGGAGCACATGTATGCCAAAGCAGGCAAGCGGATAGAAAACCGGGATCTGTATCCAGAAGTGCTGGTAATCTCCATAAGCAGCAGTTGGCAAATGACGGGAAAACCATATCATTACCAAAAGGCTTGCCAGTTGTGGGAAAAACCTGATGATAAAAATGAAAAAGGAATTACCTGCTAATGAACTACTTCTTAGTTTGGGCAAAGGCATTACATTCGTCCTTGTTTAAATATTTTATGATCTTCGCCGGGTTGCCGGCTATTACACAATATCCATCTGTAAAACTCCTGGTAACAATAGCCCCTGCACCCACAATTGTAAAATCAGCCAGTACCACACCCGGCAGTACCACAGCACCCATACCCATCCAGCAAAACCTGCCTATCACTACCGGCGCTTCTTTTACATGAGCATCATTGTTGATAAAGTCATGATTGGAAGAAACAATGCCCACATTCGGCCCGATATTGGTATAATCCCCTATACTCACCCCGTTCACAGCATTAATATAAACCCCCGGCGAATCTCCTGGAAATACATTAATGCCCCTCGATATTTTCTCCGGGTTATGAATGGTACTGGTATGATGTATCGCCCACTTTACACTTGCATTCTGCCTGAGCACCTTTCTGAAAAGGAAGTCTGTAAGATAAAAGCCGACACTCATATCCTTCCTCATTCCGAAAAGGTTCTTCACCTGGTATGCCGGCTTGTTGCTCATGCTTGTGCTTGCGGATCTTTTTTCATCAAAGGATATAACGCAGCAAGACACAATAATATTACAAGTATGCTGCTCACCATAGCAACCTTCTGCCCTTTGTAAAAACTATCGGGCCTGAAATGGAATTCTATACTATGGCTGCCTGCAGGTATTTTGATGGCCCTGAGCACATAATCCGCCTTCATGATAGGCGTTTCTTTTCCATCCACAAATGCCTTCCAGCCTTTCGAATAATAGATATCTGAAAATACAGCCAGCCCGTCTTTCGAGTTATTCGATTTGAAGGACAATTCATCCAAACCATATTTTTTAAGCTTTACAAAGGCCGCGCTATCTTTCCCGAAAACATAGCTACCCATATCGTTCTTAAAGCTATTTCTGATTACCGCCGTCTTTTTAGGCTCAAATGCATTAGGTACTACTGTGGTATCACCTATTCCTGCTGCATTCAGTCCGTTCATCTCCTCATCAGCATTTGCAGCCCATTTCACCTCTTCTACAAACCATGCATTGCCACAGGCACTGCGGTTGGGCATAATGCGAGGCTCACTTTTCTGGCCGCCTATAATGATGTACTTGGTATTGAGCATATTCAGCACCTGCGCGTTAAAGCCCTTGCTCATCTGCCTGTCTATCAGATCCTGGTATATCTCCATTTTTGCCGGATGGTAACCTCCCACACATTTATGAAAATAAGCCTGACCGGCATCATTGTATACATTTTTCGACAGGTCAAGCACCCTGTAGTAAGGATCAGGATCCTGCAATATCTGCTTGTCTACATTACGTGGCGTAAAATTGGCTTCATACTCCGATGCATCTACATAATTTTTCTCATTGAGGTAATCCATGGCAACTGGTACCAGGTCAATAGCGATTAATACGCCTAGCCCCGATATCAATACAACTTGCTTTATTTTATCTTTTATGAATAACCAAAGTAATCCTCCCGCCAATAAAATGTAAATAGCGCTCTTCAGGGCACTCATGGTAGCCAGCGATGCGCGATCTTCCTTGAGCAATTTCACCATTTCGGGTTGCAACTGAGCATCTCCCCCGCCCGAATAATTGAAGAATACAGACCCGCCAATACCCAGCAGCACACAAATACCTGCCGTTATGCCCGCCGACCACATTACATCCTTCAGCAACTTAGCCTGGTTTTCCTTCTGGTCTATCACCTCCTGCACGGCCCATATTCCTAACAATGGGAAGAGGAACTGCGGAATGATCAGCGCCATGGATACTGTACGGAATTTATTCAGCATAGGTATATGATCAAACAGCCAGAAGTTCAATCCTTCCATGTTCTTTCCCCACGATAATACGATACCAATGATACATGCTGCCAGTATCCACCACTTATGCGGCGACCGGATAACCATCATACCCAATACAAAGAGGAAACATACAATTGCCCCGAAAAATACTGGTCCTGAAACCCAGGGTTGAGGACCCCAATACAGCGGCAGTTCTTCAGCGTTACCATTCAATGCAGCCGATGTTTTAGGAGCTTTATCAGCGCTTTCATTTCCGGCTCCGCCATACAGATAAGGTATCATCAGGCAAAATGTCTCTCCTATTCCATTGCTCCACCTGAAAGCATATTCCTTGTCTAGCCCGCCATTTGTCTTAACATCATGCCCCGCCAACTCACTCGAACCACCACGCATCGTTTCCTTTGCATACTCCGAGGTAGTCATTATCGAAGGTACATTTGGCCCAATGCCTATTCCTGCTGCACATACTGCAATAATAGATGAAATGAGGAATTCCTTGATCTTACCCTCCTTTATAGCCACAAACAACATACAAACGCCAAAGCAAACAAACATGATAATGGTATAGTAAATGACCTGAAAGTGGTTATTGGTAAAGATCAGGGCCATTGAAACAGATAATATCGCGGCTCCGGTAAGCCATTTTTGCCGGAAAATCAGCCACAATCCGGCCATGGCAGCAGGCAAATAAGCCAGGGTCATCATCTTGGTGTCGTGGCCAACAGTAATAATGATTGCATTGTAAGAGGAGAAAGCATAGGCCATGGCCCCAACCAGCCCAAGCCACTTATTTATTCCCAAAACCCGCATCAGCAGGTAAAAACAAAGCATGGCTATAAAAAAGAAATAGGCAGGTTTACCTATTCCCTGCAAGGCAATCTGAATATAAGCCGGATAATTGGTATTGGTTGCGCCTACAAAGTGTGTATAGGTAGGCATGCCACCAAACATACTGTTCGACCACAATACATCTTTGCCGGTAGCCTCATGATAAGACTTGGCCTCCTGGGCCATTCCCTGCCAATGTATGTTATCATCCTGCTTCAGCTTCTTACCGTTAAGTTGCGGATAGCAATAAACCAGCGACAATACCGCGAAACAAATAATAATAATAATGTCTGTCTTTAAACTCTTAAAGTCAATATGCATAAAGTCCCTTTTGTGATCAAACGTATATAAATTCAAAAATAGACACTAACCGCCTATTTTCCTAAAGGGCAGCCGGTTAAATGAGGTTAATTATTCCACAGGCAGTTATTTATTGGCAATTTCGTTTGTATCAAGGCAATACTAATTCAGGGCCCAAAAGGGAAAAAACAAATATCGGTTAAACAATATTAAGAAATGAACAACAAAATGACCTATCTATAGTAATGAACTTTGTCTGATTACTAAAATACCCGATGGCATAGTTTGCCTTATCAATGGAATGATAACCCTCCTTGCAGTAAAAATTCAGAGCCGTATTTCATCCCTCGCAAAGGTTTATTCAGATATTTTGAGCTATATTATTACACCCCGAAAGAACTGCCGCAGCCACAGGTCGTGCTGGCATTCGGATTATTGAATACAAATCCACGTGCGTTAAGTCCATCCGAAAAATCAACGGTCATACCAAAAAGGTACATCCCGTGCGAATTTTTCATCACCACCGGAACACCATCAATTTCAAAGGTCTCATCATCAGCCTCCTGCTTATCAAAGCCCAGCACATAGGTCATTCCAGAGCAACCGCCCCCTTTCACACCCAGACGTAAAAACTGCCCTGCCTCAAAACCTGGCTCATTCATAAGTCTTTTCACTTCAGCCACTGCGCTGGTTGTCAATTTCACCGGTGTACTTACTGCTGTTTCCATTGTAGTTGCTTTTAGCAAAAATAAGTAAAAAAACAGGAACGTTGAATCAGGTACTCAGAAACACGGCCGATAAATACAATCCAGAATGATCTTTGAAGGGCATCCACCTGCAGTAATGTAGGTGGCCGCAACCGTGATATAATAAAAGCATACTGCCTTTACCCGCATGGTTACTTTGATTGCTCTGGCTTTATTGGCTACTAATACAGTTTTTTTCCATTCAAACAGTGTTGCGCACATGGCCATCAGTAGCCGTTTTTAAACCCTGGCATACATATTCAACTGTATCAGCAGACGGAATTCTATCAAAAAACTGATCTTGATACTTTTCTTTAAAAATTGCAATATCTGAAATGAAAGTGCCCTGTACAAGAGAACTGCCCGGCAGAGATAATACTACATCTGAATGGGAATACCTGGCACACAACCCACGATAGCCTATTCGTTCGTCAAGGTATTTATCAAGTCCCTTATCTTTGATCGCTTTGGAAATAAAATTCAGTCCGCCAAATGAATTGATATTCTTATCGGAATGTGTAACTTCGGCCATATTGTTGTGAAGGTGAGATGTTGCATTAAGATACACCTTTCAGGTGGGATATACAAGCCCTTAGAGCCTTATTTATAAAGGATTTGAGGGCTTTTTTCTGTTAGTTTGCGACTTTTGGGGTAAGTTTAAGTTCGTGATTTTTAGGGTGAATTTCTTCAAAATCGAAAGAATACCACACTCAAATGTTACTTTTGCCCCAAATTCAATTTTATTATGAAGCGAAACGCTTTTTTCGGCATGTTGCTGGGTGCGTCTTTACTGACATTTAGCGCCAGGCAAGCTAAGGCCACAATCACTTTTACAGAATACACCATGCCTAATGGCTTGCATGTCATTCTGCAGGAAGACCACTCTACTCCCATTGTGGCGGTTTCCGTTATGTACCATGTCGGATCAAAGAACGAAGATCCGCAACGCACTGGTTTTGCCCACTTCTTCGAGCACCTTCTGTTCGAGGGCAGCGACAACATCAAGCGCGGAGAATACATGAAATTCATCCAGTCTGCCGGTGGCCAGTTGAACGCCAACACCACTCAGGACCGCACTTTCTACTACGAAGTACTACCTTCCAACCAGTTGGAACTGGCTTTGTGGATGGAATCTGAGCGCATGGCGCATGCCAAAATCGATGATATAGGCGTGGAAACTCAGCGTAAAGTAGTAAAGGAAGAAAAGAAACAGCGTTACGACAATACCCCTTACGGCCAGTTGATCAACGTTATCTTTGAAAACGCCTATACTACCTATCCTTACCGCTGGAGCCCTATTGGTAAAGAGCAATATATCGACCAGGCTACCCTCGATGAATTCATGAATTTTTACCATACTTTCTATGTACCCAACAATGCGGTACTGGTTATCTCGGGTGATATCACTGTTGACAATTCAAAGCAGTTGATCAATAAGTACTTTGGCGAAATTGCTAAAGGAACTAAGGCTATTCCTCGCCCAACCGAAGTTGAGCCGATTCAGAAAGCCGAAAAAAGGGTAAACTTCTACGACAACATTCAGTTGCCTGCGGTTATCCTGGGTTACCATATCCCTAAGCAGGGCACCGACGATTATTATGCAGTGCAGTTACTCACACAGTTGTTGTCTCAGGGCAAAAGCTCACGTTTCGAAAAAGAAATCGTGGACAAACAGCAGAAAGCAGTTCAGGCTGCAGCCTTCGACCTGGGCAACGAAGAGCCAGGACTGGCTATCATGCTGGGTATTGCCAACATGGGCGTAAAACCAGAAGTGCTGGAAGAATCAATGCTTGCTGAAATTGAAAAAGTAAAGAAGAACGGCATCTCTGACGAAGAATACAAAAAACTCGAAAACCAGGCTGAAAACGATTTCATTTCTCAGAACCAGAAAGATATTGGTGTTGCTACCAATCTGGCTACTTATTATACCTTCCAGGGCAATGCCAATCTGATTAATACAGAACTGGAGCGTTACAGAAAGGTTACAAAAGACGACATTAAAAGGGTAGCTAATAAATACATGATCAAGGATAACCGCCTGGTTGTATTCTACCTTCCAAAGTCGGAAGAAGATAAGCGTTCTGAATCAGGCAATCAGCCTAAACCAAAAACAGAGCCAAAGAAATAGTAACCCATTAAAATAATCAGCTAAATAGCTTTAAAATAGTAACAATGAAAAAAATCACACTATCTATATTAACAATAATGCTGGCTGGCGCCTCATGGGCCCAGATGCTCGACCGCAGCATTAAGCCCAAGCCAGGCCCTGCTCCTGAAATAAAACTAGGCAAGACCGAGAGCTTTACCCTCCCCAATGGCATGAAGGTTTTCGTGGTGGAAAACCACAAACTGCCTGTCGTTGAAATCAATATCGAACTGGATATCAAACCTGAACTGGAAGGCGATGCTGCCGGATACAGGGATATGATGTCGGAATTATTGCTTGCCGGTACCACCACCCGCTCCAAAGATGTGTTGAATACCCAGATCGACCAGATGGGCGCCCGCATCAATGTAAGCAATCAGGGTATTTCTGGCGGCGGCCTAAAAAAGAACGCCGGTAAGATCATTGAATTGATGGCTGATATTGCCATGAATGCAAAGATCACTCAGGAGGAACTGGACAAAACCAAGAAGAAAACACTTTCTGGTCTCGAAACTCAGAAAAACGAGCCGGATGCAATGGTGGCCAATGTAAGTGCAGTGGTAAATTATGGTTCAAAACACCCTTATGGTGAGGTGACAACCGAAGAGACTGTAAAGAAAATCACGCTGGCCAAGTGCACTAATTATTATAAAACCTACTTCCGCCCAAATGTTGCCTACATGGCAATTGTAGGAGATGTTACGCTGAGTGAGATCAAACCAATTATAGAAAAGGCCTTTGGCAAATGGCAAAAAGCCAATGTACCTGTAGCTACCTACAGTTTGCCCGACCGTTCAGGTTCAATTACCAAAGTGACTTTCGCGCCAAGGACAGCAGCAGTTCAGGGCGTTGTTGCCGTTACTTATCCAGTTGACCTGAAACGTGGTACTGCAGATGTTATCAAGGCTAAAGTGGCCAATACCATCCTTGGCGGTGGTTCTCAGGGCCGCCTGTTCCTTCAGATCCGTGAAAAACATGGCTGGGGTTATGGTTCTTACTCCTCCCTCCAGGACGATGAACTGATTGGCAATTTCACTGCTAATTTAAAGGTAAAGAATTCAGTTACCGATAGCGCACTAGGCGCATTGCTTGATGAAATGAAGCGTATGCAGACTGAAAAAGTAGATGAGGCTTCACTGCAGAGCACCATCAGCTATATGTCTGGTAATTTCGCTATTGCACTCGAAGATCCAAACCGTGTTGCCCAGAATGCAATCAACATTGAGCGTTACCATATGCCAAAAGATTTTTACCAGAACTACCTGAAAAATCTGAGTGCTGTAACTGCCGATGATGTTATGGCTATGTCGCGCAAATACATTTTGCCGGAACGTGCCAATATCGTGGTTGCTGGCAGCAAGGATGATGTGGCTCCTAAGCTGGCAAAATTCTCTGCCGATAACAAGATCGATTACTACGACTATGCCGGCAGGAAATTAGCGCCAACCGAAACTATGACTGCTCCTGCAGGTATCACAGCCGACGAAGTATTTAAAAAATATGTAGCGGCTATGGGTGGCGATAAGGGCTTCAATAGCGTTAAAGACCTTAAAGTAATAGGTACCAGCGAAATGCAGGGCACTCCGCTTACCATTACAGAGATCAAGAAATCGCCAAATAAATGGAAACAATTCATTGAAGTGGTAATGGGTGGCAACAAAATGGTCGTTCAGAAACAGTGGTTCGATGGCACAAAGGGCTTCCAGGAAGCTGGTGGTAAAAAAGCTGATGTTACCGGAGACGATCTCGACGATCTCATCCAGTCAGCCGACATCGCAATGGACCTCCATCCCGAAAAATACGGTATCAAACGTACCCTGAAAGGTATGGAAACTGTAAATGGCAGTAAGGCTTATGTTATCGATGTAGTAACAGGTAAGGGTAAAAAATCTGTTGAATACTACGATGCTTCTACCTACCTGCTGATCAGGAAAATACAGGGCGAAGGCGAAAAACTGCAGCAGTCTGACTATTTCGATTATAAAGAAGTACCGGGTACCAGCGGCTACAAACTCCCCTACAAGGTTACCGAAACTGCCGGCGGACAATCATTCTCCGAAACAGTTACAACCGTTGATGCCAACAAAGGCATCGATGACAGCGAATTCAATTAATCGCTAAATAATATCCATATTCCTCAAAAACCGCTCCCTCACCCGGAGCGGTTTTGTATTTACCACCACCCCACAAAAAAAGGTTCCCAAAACATTCCACCCAAATGGAAAATTTTGAGACCCCCAATTATATAAACTTATCCCTTGCCAGCCATAGCTTTAGCGAAGGCTGGAACTTATCAACCAATCAACAAAAATCACGCATCGGCCATTTCCGGCTCTTCCTTTTTATAAGTCTCTGTCAGCTTCTTCTGCAGGTCAGGAGATACCGGTGCATAATGGTCAAATTTCATCTTGAACCTGGCCCGTCCCTGTGTCAGGCTGCGTAAGGTAGTTGCATATTGGTAGGTTTCGGAATGTGGCACTTTCGCATGTATTACCGTAAAATGGCCTTCCGTATCAAAACCCTCAACTATGCCCCTGCGCATCTGCAGGTCACCCAATATGCTTCCGGTCACTTCATCAGGGCACGAAACATCCAGCGCCATTACTGGTTCCATCAGCAGTGGGCTGGCCCTCTGGAACGCATCCTTGAATGCCATCATTCCGGCTATCTTAAACGACAGATCATTACTATCTACCGGGTGCATCTTGCCATCAAATACACATACCCGCACATCTATTACATAAGATCCTGTAAGCGGCCCACTATGCATTTTCTCCATTACCCCCTTAAGAATAGATGGCAGGAACCGGATATCTATCACACCGCCTACTATACAATTATAATATACCAGCTTGCCTCCCCATGGCAAATCCATAACTTCCTTGCCACGTACATTCAGATGCTCTGGCTCCGGCATTCCTTCATACCAGGGCTCTATACGTATCGTTACTTCACCAAACTGCCCTGAACCACCAGATTGTTTCTTATGTCTGTATTGTGCTTCCGCTTTCGACCTTATGGTTTCGCGGTAGGCTATTTTTGGTTTGGCATAATGCACATCCAGATGATAAATGTTTGCCAGTTTCCATTTTATCACCGATAAGTGCATGTCGCCATGACAGTGCAGCAAGGTCTGTCCCAGTTCTGCCGATACCTCAACATGAATGGTTGGGTCCTCCTCCTTCAGTTGGTGCAATGCCGATGCCAGTTTCTCTTCCTCGCCTTTTTTATTGTTTGCCAAGGCAATACTCAAAGTTGGTTCAGGGAAAATTATCGGGAACAATTCTATTTGTTTACCCTTTTCATGCAGTGTATTATTTACATGGGTATTTTTCAGTTTTAGCGTAGCGCCAATGTCTCCGGCTATAAGCTCGTTGACGTTAATGCGCTTATTCCCCTCCATTACATATAGCTGGTTGATGCGCTCTGTTACCCCGGTATTTTCATTTACCAGTTCCATACCACTCTTCACGGTTCCCGAATATACCTTGAAGAAACTCAGCTCGCCTATATGAGGCTCATTTACTGTTTTATAAATAAATATGCAGACAGGTCCGTTGCTGTCGCAGGGTAATGTTCCACCGCCCTGTATTTCCTGTGGCTGCATTTCACATGCCGGCGGACAAACATTATCTATATACCCCATCAACCGGGCCACTCCCCTGTTTTGCAGGGCAGATGCGCAAAATACCGGGAACAACTCATGACGCCTCATCGATATATGAAGACCTTCCTTCATTTCATCCTCTGTAAGTTCACCCTTTTCAAAGTACTGTTCCATCAGGGTTTCGTCATTCGATGCGATGGACTCTATCAGCTCTTTATGTAATGACTCAGCCCTGACTTTTTCGTTTTCGGGTATAGGTAGTTTTTCAGGTTTCTCATTGTTGTCCGAGTATTGGTACATAACCAAATTCAATACGTCAATGATGGCATTGAATCCAGGACCGGTTGAGAGCGGATACTGAACGAGAACCACATTGCTGCCAAAATGTTTTTTTGCTTCCCTTACGGTCAGGTCAAAATCCGCTTTTGGATGATCGATCTTATTGATCAGGAAAATAGTAGGAGTTTTGAATTGATCGGTATATTCCCATATAATATCAGTACCTACCTCTACACCAGCGCTGGCATTCAATAATATTACGCCCGTATCGGCTACCCTAAGGGTACTGATGGTTTCTCCGGCAAAATCATCATACCCCGGTGTATCCAGAATATTGATTTTGTAACCCTTCCAGGGTGCGTGCAGTAACTTCGCGAATATCGAATTACCCCTTTCCTTCTCAAGATCGGTATAATCACTGACAGTATTTTTTTCTTCAATACTGCATCTCCTCTGAATCAGTCCGGCCTGAAAGAGCATGCTTTCGGCAAGAGTGGTTTTTCCGCTGCCCGAGTGGCCGAGCAGCACAATGTTTTTTACGTGATTGCTGTCAAATTCCGGCATAACATAGTTTTATGTTTGTTAATAATTGCGCAGAGACAGTTCTGAAATAATGCGGTATTGTCCAATCGAAAAAAAACTTATCCCCGCGGATTTTCAACTATAAAATTACTCCATGATTGATCATGTTGTATCTGTTTACAGCTTGAATTTCGGGCTTCATGACGAATATCATGTTTTAAATTGGGTTTTAATTAAAACCCAAAAGTCGCAAACTATACTGCACGGGATAAAAACTGACATTTTAAAAAAAAATATAAAAAGTACGCATCTTTGTAAAACCTATTAAAGATGCGTACAATAAATCTCAGTGCGAATGAGATTGTGCAGCTAAATCACGAAAGATACCATTACCCATGTCCAAAAACGGATACATGCTTTGTATCTAAAAGCAACAACGAATTTTTCTAATGCGACTAATGGTTCGATTGTGGACTTACACCGTACAACTGTTAGTTCAATTATTTCCTGCTATATGGAAGGAGGTTTTGCCGCCCTTTGTAAAGTTGAGTATGGAACTAATAAGAGTGATTTAGAACAATATCAGGAAAGCATTTTAGTATCATTTGAGCAAAAACCACCACGCAGCGTTGAAGAGGCAGTTATTCGTATTGAGGAATTAACGGGCATCAAACGAGGAGGTCAACAACGTCTGCAAACTCACCAAAGGTAACGCCCTCAACGAAACCATAGAACTACGCAACCGCTTCATGGAGTTCGTAAACCAAAAGAATCCCGATAAGGCCCTTGAAGTCCAGTCTATGCTCGACAACTTTATCAGGACCCAGGCAAAAGTGAGTAGCTGAACCCTCCTGGTCGGCAAACCGGATGATCATGGCTGCATACCAAAAAGAGAAGAGAACATAAAAGAAGCTCAGCTCTACATACAAGACGTTGTCCATTGGTCCGAAAATCCCCCACACGCCGATCCAGCCCCCTATACCCCCGATGAAATCAAGGCAGCGCCACAAACACAAACACCATCTCAACCCTCAACAACCTATTCCCCCCCTGAACTATCCTATCCCGACAAATTGGCCATCATCTGTGCCGAGCACGAATCCTTCATACAATCCCTCAACAAGAAAGAAGAGCAGGAAATAAAACAAAGGACTATATTTTTGCTGCCGTTTTTTGTGGCATCAATCCAGTAATCGCAGCATCTGGTTATCTATAGACTGGCAAAAATCAAACGGATTGAAGGTACGCCAGTTAGGACTATCAATCAGTTTTATGTACCTGTCTATATGCGATTTAATAAAATCATACTGTGTCTGTTCAGGCATGTTGATGGCGGCTATCCAGCCGCCTTGATCTTTTATGTCCTCATACCATTCTTCATAATAGTCGGTATCACTGCTGTGAAAATTCAACACATTTTCGGCAATA
This sequence comes from uncultured Bacteroidota bacterium, assembly GCA_903903635.1. Lineage (GTDB taxonomy): Bacteria > Bacteroidota > Bacteroidia > Chitinophagales > Chitinophagaceae > Nemorincola. The sequence continues at coordinate 1,297 of CAIUZK010000121.1, read as the reverse complement.
AGAATGTACTTATAAATCCCCTTTGCTACCATCAGATCAATCACCGACCGCTTCAGTTGCATAATATCATTCTCTACCGCATCATTCCACTCCCCTATCATTTCAATAATAGTATATCCCAGATCATAGTCTGTAAACAAAACCTTCAGATAAAGGGTTCTTGACCCAAACTCATCCCACTGCGGGTGAATATAATAGTTGTATACCGTGTTGGAGAAAACAAACTCGCTATGCTCCAGTCCATAGAAAGGCGAAAGTTCATCCTCTTCGGCGGTATAGAGATGACGCCAGTTATAAAATGGCTCTATTTCGTGCATTTAAAATTGTGATTAAATCAAAGATGGGGTAACAAGGTTGTTTTACCAGGCTTAGTTCAATATGAATAACTGGAATAAAAATTAAGTAACTATACAGAATTGATAACTATTTGAATTTCTGCTGCCATGCATTCATCCCGCCAGTAACATTAACAACGTTGGTAAATCCAGCCATTTCCAATACAGAGCAGGCCTGTGCACTACGTCCACCAGCTTTACAATGAATTATCAGCTCTTCGTTTTTAAGGTCTTCTATTTCATCAAATTGCATACTTGCAATTCTACCCAATGGTATCAGTTTTGCGCCTATATTAAATTCAGCATATTCATGTGGTTCGCGAACATCAATAAGGTTGATTGTTTCACCGGCATCCATTCTGCTTTTCAATTCTTCTACAGTAATGTTTTTCATAAGTCTTGAATGTATTCAGCGAAAATAAGAAAAAACAGGTAGTAATAAAGATGTCTGCAAATGGTTGACATTATTATATGCGTTCCGGTAATTTTATTTCTAAAAAAACATGTAATTGTTTACTACTATTCTAAACAGAATTGGTATACAAAATCAGGAGAGAATGACTGTTTGAGTAGGTCAAATACATTTTGCCCTTGTTTCCTGACAGTAGAAATAAACCCTTGTAAACGGGCATAAGATTTTGCCCCTTTTGCAGTTCTGAAGCAATTGGAGTCTCTGTTTTTTACAGGACTAGCCGCGTATGATGGTAATGCTGAGTTATGGCTGTGTGCTGCCATTGCCGCCGAGTCCTCCGCATTCGCACGGGGCCAAGGCTATACTACAGACTGCTATGTAGAAAAGAATAGTGCAGTATGTGAGAATAATATCATATAAAATTAAATTTTCTGTTTGATTTTGCAAAATTATCTCCGACTGCTATATGCGGTCAAACTAATGTATTAGAAGCCGCCAGTATTTGTATAAGGTAAAAAGAGGTACGCTTACTCGCGCCTGTTATTTTATA
>CAIUZK010000120.1 GCA_903903635.1 uncultured Bacteroidota bacterium | reverse complement strand
CCACCTTCTTTCAGACAACGATAAATCAAAAATATAAAGACGATATTAAAAGTCTGCTTAGCCTAAAGTTCCAGTTCTTTGATACACAAAATGCACTAAACTATGCCGCTTGAAGTATAACTTAGACTTCAGAACAACGAATAGCATCATGTTGCAAAAGCCGAAAAATAAAATGCAGAATGTTCACTTCGGGTCGATAGATGAATTTCTGAATTATCTGCCAGATGATGAACTAAAATTAACGGAAACGCTCAGAAAACTGATACTTGATTGCGTACCAACAATAACCGAAAAGCTATGGTATAATGTGGCCTATTATAAGGGGTTTAAGGGGATGTTTTTTCTCTGGCCGGCATCTGTGTTATGGGGAAAGAAGCAATCGCATAAGGGTGTCAGGTTTGGATTTCAGCAGGGGTATCTGCTTACAGATGAAGAAGAATATCTTGATAAGGGTGGCAGGAAACAGGTATACTGGCGTGATTATGCCAGTTTGAAAGAAATAGATTTTGAATTGCTCAGATTCTATATTTATGAGGCTGCCGCGGTGGATGATATGCTGAGAAAGAAAAAATAGAATTGCATTTTGATATATGGCTTACAACGAAAAATTGGGCGCGAGAATACTTGAAGCGCTGGCACACCTTGATGATGTGGAGGAAAAACACATGTTTGGCGGGGTTTGCTTTATGGTGAATGGCAAAATGTGCCTGGGTGTAATAGGCGACAATATGATGTGCCGCATTGGGCCTGATAAGTATGAAGAAGCACTGGAAAGGCATGGGTGCAGGGAGATGGATTTCCAGACCAGGCCTATGAAGGGATATGTATATGTGGCTGAAGAAGGAATGAAAAATAAAAAGGATTTTGAATATTGGATTGATTTGTGCCTTGAGTACAACAAAGTAGCAAAGGCAAGCAAAAAGAAAAAATAAGAGTAATTATGGCAGCGATAGTAATAAAAAAAGAATCGATCGATTTTTTGAAGAAACTGGGAAAAAATAACAACAGGGAATGGTTTACGGAGCATAAAGACCTGTATACCAATGCCCACAACAATATGATAGATTTTGCCGGTGCATTGCTGGCCGAAATGAACAGGCATGATAATATAGAAACGGTATCGGGCAAGCAAAGTTTATTCAGGATATATAAGGATGTGCGGTTTTCGAAGGACAAATTGCCATATAATACTCATTGGAACGGAGGATTTAAGCGGGCCACCAACAAGCTGCGCGGCGGCTATTATTTTCACATACAACCAGGTGATAGTTTTGTGGGTGGTGGTTTCTGGGGGCCTGAAAAAAATGATATGCAGCGGATAAGGCAGGATATTGACTTTAACTACCCTGAATGGGAGAAAATGCTTGCAGGCAAGACTTTGGTTAAGACTTTCGGTGGGCTTATGGGCGAGCAGTTGAAATCTGCGCCGAGGGGTTTTGCCAAAGATCATCCGGCCATTGGGTTGCTGCGCTATCAGCAATACCTGCTGAAACATGATTTTACAGATGAGGAGGTATTGAGTCCGGATTTTGTAAAAAACGTGAATGATATATTTAAAAAAATGAGGCCCTTTCTGGATTTTATGAGCGAGATACTTACAACCGATGCCAATGGGGAATTGTTGGTTGATTAGGTGTGACGGAAATTTTAATATGAATTAGGTCCTGTTTTGCCGGCCCCACCAGAGCTAATAATTGCTTATTGGGAGTTGCTGTATGTTTATTATGTGTATTTGATTGCCCTTTCCATTCCGAATTGTATCAAAAAGTAGGCCCTTACTAAATTAATTTAATATAATGTTTGCAGGCCAGTTAAATCCGGAAGACCTCCTTCTTTTTCTTTTAACTTATTTCCCTTTTACTTTTTAATATCTTTGGGGTTCGGGATAAGTGATTTTATATTATTATGGGCAAGAAGCGTTTAGCGATATTGGGGTCAACGGGATCGGTTGGCACGCAGGCATTGGAAGTAGTGGCTGCACATCCGGACCTGTTTGAGGTAGAGGTGCTGAGTGCACATAGCAATGCCGCGCTGTTGATTGAGCAGGCTAAAAAATTCAAACCCAACGCAGTAGTTGTTACTGATGAAGCAAAATATAAAGAGGTAAAAGATGCACTGCTGTTACTCCCGGTAAAAGTATTTACCGGACAGAAATCGCTGTGTGATGTAGTGCAATGGGATACTGTAGATACGGTGTTGGGCGCTATTTTGGGCTTTGCCGGTCTGCATAGTATACTTGCTGCAATAGATGCCGGTAAACGTATTGCACTGGCCAATAAGGAAACATTGGTAGTAGCGGGAGAACTGGTGATGCAGCGTGCAAGAGAGAAAGGTGTGCTGATCATTCCGGTAGACAGCGAACACTCGGCTATATTCCAATGCCTTGTGGGTGAGGATATCAGCAAGGTGGAGAAAATGATACTTACCGCATCGGGCGGGCCATTCCTTGGTAAGAAATCGAACTACCTGGTGAATGTAAAGGCCAGTCATGCGCTGCAGCATCCTAACTGGAGCATGGGTGCAAAAATAAGCATCGACAGCGCTACCCTGATGAACAAGGGATTGGAGATGATAGAAGCAAAATGGCTGTTCGGACTACAGAATGAACAGATAGATGTAGTGATCCATTCTCAATCGGTGATCCACTCAATGGTGCAGTTTACTGATGGGTCAATTAAAGCGCAGATGGGATTGCCGGATATGAAGTTACCCATTCAGTATGCCATTGCTTTTCCTTACAGGGTGCACAATAGTTATAAACGACTTGATTTTAAAGATTTTCCTAAACTGACATTCGAGCCACCGGATTATAAAACTTTCCGTAATCTTGCGATCGCAAAGGATGCCATGTTTAAGGGTGGCAATGCGCCATGTGTGATGAATGCGGCAAATGAAATGGTGGTTCATGCTTTTTTGCAGAACAAAGTAGGTTTCCTGGAAATGAGTGAAATGATTGAGAAAACCCTGGAGCAGGTGGCCTTTATTGAACACCCGACACTGGACGATTATAAGGAGAGTGATAGTGAGGCAAGGATATTTGCAGCAGAGTTTATCAAGAAAAGCCAGTTGTCTATTTATTAGTAGAAAGTCTAAAGTAGAAAGACAGGAGTAAAGAGTTACCGGGTAATTTTAATTTGAAAATAAGAATCTTAAAATAAAAAGAACAAACAGAGCGGAAGCATAACAGGGCACGTACTTAGTACTTTCGACTGAATACTTTCGACACAAAAATTCCATTTCAGAAACAATGCATTCACTTACCATATTATTAATGTCCAGCACGATGGTTAAGGTGCTGCAGTTATTTGTCGCTTTATCACTACTGATTGTATTGCATGAGGGTGGGCACTTTTTTTTCGCCAGGTTGTTTAAGACCAGAGTGGAGAAATTCTATTTGTTTTTCGATTTTCTTTTTCCTTTTTCAGGAGTACTGAATTTTCCTTTGTTCAAGAAGAAGGTAGGCGATACAGAATATGGAATCGGCTGGTTTCCATTAGGGGGCTATGTAAAAATAGCCGGTATGGTAGATGAGAGTATGGATAAGGAGCAGATGGCCCTTCCGCCTCAACCATGGGAGTACCGCAGTAAAAAAGCCTACCAGCGCTTGTTTATTATGCTGGGAGGAATTATTGTAAACACGTTACTCGCCATAGTGCTTTATATTATTGTGTTTGGCGTATATGGCGAAGAATACCTTCCGGTGCAAAATGCCAAATTTGGTATTATGGTAGACAGTACCGCCAAGGCTATTGGATTGCATAATGGCGATAAGGTGGTATCTATTAATCACGAGCCTGTTGAACGTTTTGAAAGGATACTGCCACTGCTTGGGTTGGGTAAAGGACAAACTATTCAGGTGGAGCGCGATGGCCAGATGGTAGACCTTAAGGTGACCCCGGAATTTGTAGGGGCATTAAATACACGCAAGAAAGGTGGTTATATCCTTCCACGTATGCCGGTATTTGTTGAGGACATAAGCAAGGGAAGCACAGCCGATAAAATGGGGTTGGCGCCGGGGGATAGCATTATAGGTGTAAATGGTGTGCCTATCCATTTTTATGATGAGTTTGACAGTTTCAAAACCGCTCTTGTGGGTAAGCAGATCACACTTACAGTAGCAAGGAAAGGTACGGTACTGGATAAGACCACGATTATGCCCAAGGATACCAAGCTTGGATTTCATGCCAATCTGGATGTAAGCAAGTACTTCAAGCTTATGCCCATAAAGTATAACCCGATTGAGGCAGTAAGCCGTGGCTTTGTGTATACTTTCGAAAAGTTCAGCGATTACGTCAGTTCATTTAAGCTATTGTTTTCGAAAGAAGTAAAGCTTAATGAGAGCATGGGTGGTATCATCAGTTTCGGGAAAATATTCCCGGGAGAATTTGATATGCAGAAGTTCCTGATGCTGACTGCATTTGTTTCCATTATACTCGCATTCATGAATCTGTTGCCGATACCGGGGCTTGATGGGGGCTATGTGATCTTTCTGCTGTATGAAATGATAACCGGTAAGCAGGTGAGCGAGAAAGTGATGGAGCGTGCTACAAGCGTTGGGCTTGTGTTGCTGCTGACACTCATGGTGTATGCCAACGGTCTGGATATTTTCAGGTTGTTTAAGCATTAAGCCATACAAGCAGCATAATGGATAATTGTGATTAATCGCTTCTTGCACATGGGACAGTTATTTGTAAATCCGGATCTGCCTGGTCAGGTATGTTTTCCGATAATTGATATTGGGCCTGATAAACTACATTGTTTTCTATGATCATTCAGAATATAAAAGTTACTGTTGATGCCATAGTATTCCGTAAGAATATTTCGGAATGGCAGTTGCTGCTGGTGAAAAGGAAATTTGATCCTTGTAAGGGCATGTGGGCGCTGCCTGGTGGCTTTGTGGAAGATGATGAGGAACTGGAAGATGCAGCAATGAGGGAACTGGAAGAGGAGACTGGTTTGAAATTAACCGCTATGACCCAAATGCATACTTTTGGTAAGATAGGAAGGGATGCAAGAGGCAGAAATATTACAGTAGCGTACTATGCCATTGTGGATGGTGTGGATCAAAGCGTAAAAGGGGCTGATGATGCTGATGAAGCCAGTTGGGTAAATGTGGCTGATATTAAAGAGCTGGCTTTTGACCACATGGATATGCTTGTGATGGCAAGGCGCTTGATAAATCAATAGGCGCTGAAAATTCCGGCAAAAGATTTGTTCGCCTAGTGTCGTGTCAAGGAACGAAGAAAATAACTCTCACCATCTTACTCGTTCTATCTCATTTTTATTTCGTTGCAAAAGTCTTTATCCCGAATGCATTCAGGAGGCAGATAGAGCTGCGCTCGTGCCCTTGCGGGCATGCCTCATAAAACATGCCTTCGCAATATGGTGGAACTTATTTCATCAACGTTTCTAAAAGAAAATTTGTAGCGCTTGCTATATTATTTTTTCTAATTCATCGAACTGACGTTATTTAATGTTTCTCAATTCTTCAAATGCTTTGATACACAATCGCTTCAGGTTTTCGAACAATTCGGGCAGTGTATCGCGGTGGGCAGTTTCGCCCGAGGATTGCTCAATAAGGAATATGTTGCTGACCTCTTCTTTTATGCCCATGTAGGATAATTGAGGTTTGAGCGAATGAGCCGCAATTTTCACGGCCTGGTAATCTTTTGCACCAAGGGCTTTTTCGAGGCTATCGAGGAGTTTGGGCGCATTGTCGAGGAACATGCCAATATATTTCTGTTGTTTTTCGGGATTACCTCCGGTAAAACCATTCAGGAATGTCATATCGGTAACATGTTCAGGTAAAGGGGCGAATTTCCGTTCTTCCCTGGCAGGAGGAGGGGGGGGAGCTTTTTGTTGAGGTTTTTCGGCAGGAGCAGCCACGTTCATAACACTATCCATTTTGAGCAGCAACTCATCAGCATTAAAAGGTTTGGACACATAGGCATTCATACCAGCCTTAAAATAATCCTGTACGTCTTCCTGCATTACATTGGCAGTCATGGCTATGATCTTCACGTTTCTGGCTGGTTCGGCCATAGTATTGCGAATCAATTTGGTGGCAGTAAGTCCATCCATAACGGGCATCTGAATGTCCATTAATACCACATCGAAATTATCGCGCTGCAATTTGTTGATGGCATCCTGGCCATGGACGGCGATATCAAGTTTAATGCCGGGAATGAGTTCTTTGAGTGTATCTTCAGCAACCATCCGGTTGAATTCATTGTCTTCGACCAGCAATACCCTGAGTTTGTTAAGCCGGGAAATAGAATCTTTGTCGAGCAGCAGTTCCTGTTTAACTTCTTCCTGAACGGCAGCTTCCATCAGTCCGATAATGGCAGTAAAAGTTGTGCCTTTCTGCAACTCGCTTTGCACCGATATATCGCCACCCATAAGGCCCACAAGCTGTTTGGAGATGGTAAGACCCAGCCCTGTGCCACCAAATTTGCGTGTAACATCGGCCCCGGCCTGAGTGAAGCTATCGAAAATAGTATCGACATACTCCTGAGCAATACCAATACCGGTATCGATAACATCGAATTTTATGAAGTGTTTATCGCCTTCTTTTTTATAAAGGGAAGCGCTTACTTCCACATATCCTTTCTCGGTAAACTTGACCGCATTTCCGGCAAGGTTGATGAGTACCTGATTGATACGTGTAGGATCGCCGGTGAGCCTGCGAGGAATGGCGGGATCGATAGTAATACGCAGCTCGAGGCCTTTTTCTTCGATCTTGAGCATAAGCATATCGCGCACGCTGTTGAGGATTTCCCGGAGGTTGAAGTCGGTGTGCTCAATGATGATCTTGCCGGCTTCAATCTTGGAAAGGTCGAGAATGTCATTGATTATTACGAGCAAATTGTTTGAGGATAGCTGGATGGCATTGAGATACCGTAACTGTTCATGTTTTGGATCTTTGGCGAGCAGCAGGCGGGTCATTCCCACTATAGCATTCATAGGTGTGCGGATCTCATGGCTCATGTTGGCCATAAACTGGTGTTTGAGAAAAGCAGTACGTTCGGCTACTTCTTTTTCTTTTTTAGCCAGTTCGGTTTGCTGCCTTACCTGGAGGTTGCGCAGTTCGTTGATGATCTTTTGTTTGAAAATTTCTTCTTTGAGTTGTTCAAAAGATTTGAGGTGATGGAACGCTTTGGGGATATCGCCCATTTTGTCGTAAAGCGCTGACAGGACCTCGTGTATGCTCATGATGTCGTGCCGGCGGTTATAACTTTCGGCAACAGCATAGGCGGAATTGAGGTATTGCAATGCGAGGCGGAAGCTACCCTCATCCATGAAGAGCCTGCCGAGGTAGAAATTGCAAATGATCTGTACTTCGGCATTGCTGAGGCCCTGAGAGCGGCGCAAAGCATTGGACAGGAATTTATTGGCATTACTGAAGTCCTGCATTTTGTAATAGACCTTACCCAGTCCGCTTTCAGCCATAACATAGGCGGCAGTTTCGGGTTCGGAGCTGTTGAAATTTTCTTCGAAATAGTGCAGCGCTTCGGGTAACTGTTCTTTTTTGAAGTAGATATTGCCCAGGGTATTGTAGATATTCAGCAGGCTATTGACATTATGTACCCGTTCGAAAATAGGCAGGCATTTAAGTGCATACTCCAGCGCACTGTCATAATCATTGAGATCGTAAAGCAGGTTGGAGATACTGGATAAAATGACCGACTGGTAATATTCTTCACCCAACTCTTCGTTGATAGCCAGGGCCTTTTCGTAATGGGAGAACACGTTGTCGAGCTCGCCGAGGTCGCGGTAAATATTGCCGAGGTAGTAGAGGGCTGTAGCCTCCATATTCCGGTTGTGAATTTTTTTTGCAACAGATAATGCATCGCGCAGCACCTGAATGCCGGAGTCGTATTCGCCTTTGAGCCGAAGGCAGAAACCTTTGAGGCATTGACCCTGGCCTAAGCCATCGGGATAGCCAATAGCCCTGGAGCGGGAAATGGTATCGATGGCTATTTTCATTGTTTCCTCAACGTCAAAATTTTTGATTTCTTCACCAAAGCCAAGAAGAAGGGTTATGCGCCCTTTTTCATCGGGTTGTTTTGCAAGTTCCTCCTGCAGTTCTTTATAACGCGGGGTATCGATCATAACTCAAAATTAATTTTAATTACGCTAAAAAATGATAAATTCTATTGCAGAAGCTGAGACCTGCAAACAGGCAAAATGGATAATTTATTTGGATGCCAAATATGTGAGTAATAATTGATATTTTGTAATATACATTGGAAAATAACCTTGCCCTCTTCAAAATATGGCTCTTGTGCTGTTCTCTTCTCAGCACAAGAGCCATAAGCGGCGGAATGGTGGTAGGGGATTGGGGATGCATTTAAGGTTTGTCATTTTTATTTAGCTGGTGTGAAGTAATGAGCGAGATGCCCTGCGTGAGGCTGTTGATGAAGAACACCAACCGCGGCGAAAACTATGCCCAGGGGTATTGTTTAAACGTTGTTGAATGTAAAGAAGACGGAAATTAAGCTGGAAGTAAATGTAATTGCAAGGATGTGATTTTATGAATCAAGGTGAGTAATAGTTAAATTTGTGATGAAATGAGTATGCACCTAAAAATACTGACTGCCCAATACCTTGATGATTACTCAGGTAAGGTAAGTATTGAGTGGTTAGGAGTGTTTAATGAGTTAAAAAAACGTACTCTACAGAGGATTTTGAATATTACATTCAAGCCTCTGCGACCTATTCATCAAACATAGAGGGTAATAGTATTGATATTGATACTTATCTCAAAAACAAGAAATTCAATGTCAGGTCAAAGCCAAAGGAAATGGCGGAGATTGATGATTTGATAGCGGCCTACAACTTTGCTATTAAGACAGAATTGACTCAAAAGTCATTTCTGGAAGCTCATAAGGTTTTAAGTAAAACAATCCTCAGTCTTAAAACCCAGAGAGGTAAGCTTAGAAATCAACAGGTAGGAATTTTCAGTAATGGCAAGGTAGAATACATGGCGGTTGAACCTGAATTTGTTAAAGAAGAAATTACCAAGTTGTTTTCTGATATAAAGGAATTGATTAGCCGGGACCTGTCCTATAAGGAAATCTTTTATTACGCTGCCATGATCCACTTGTTGTTTGAGAAAATGCATCCTTTCATGGATGGCAATGGCCGGGCCGGAAGATTACTGGAGAAATGGTTTCTGTCTGAAAAGATTGGTGAGCATGCCTGGTACATTCAAAGTGAGCAATATTACGCCAGGCGCAGGGCAGAATACTATAAAAATATACACATAGGGTATAATTATTACACCCTCAAAACAGAGCAATGTGTGCCATTCCTTTTAATGCTTCCAAATGTCCTTATAGGCTACTGCTGTTATAAGGGGTTATTTTTTGACTCACTAAATAAGGAACGATGATGAAATAATTCAAGAGGTAAAAGCCCACATCAATATTGCCTTTTTGTGGACAAACCCGGGTAGTTGCCAGAGACAATTCCGGTTCCTGACGTCAGCTTGAAAAGGGATGCCGGAACTACCCTATTTCTTAGAATTCACGTTGCTTTAAATTTCAATGCACTGATGCAGGTGAGACCCAGAAGAAGGAGACTAGTCTGGGAAGGGTGTGTTTCAATAGACCTCAGTGAGAGATGCCCATCGCGAGGCTGTTTGTGAACAGGTCTGAATAATTTGGAGTACAGACCTGTCAGTTTGGACTAGACGACATTTTGTCGTACACCATCTTAGAAATGGATGCTATGGTCGCTGCTTGTTTTTTTACATCGTGGCCTCTGGTCATTACGGTTATAAGGTATGGTCTTTTATCGAGGTAAATAATAGCTGTTTCATGTAATTCACTAAACGGTTTGTTGCCAAATTCTCCAAATTTGTGCGCCACTTTTAATGCAGGCGGCAGGCTCTTGGTTATTCCATAATTGAAATCACCTTCCGCAAGTAAAGACATTGCATATTCGGAGGCAGATATTGTTAAATAGCCCGCATCGTAGAGCACCCGGATAAATCTTGAAAATTTCTTTACAGATATCTGGTAATTGGTATCGTGAATATCAATTGCAGGTAAATTAAGGTCGGTAAAAATTTTCTGAAATAGGGCAACATCAAGGTAGGGGTGCAGCAGACCGGTTGCGTTATTATCAGAAAATGCAATCATATACCGCAACAGTTCTTTTATCTTGTATTTGTGACCCGGTTGAATAGCTTTAGAGTTAAATGTTTGAGCGGGTATACCTTCTTTTAAAACAGTTGGGAACAGCACCTCTTCATTTAGTATACCCGGTTTCGATTCAGCCATTCTTAAAATAGTTATCAGGCTAGCCAATTTCAGCAAGGAACCCGGATGATATTGCTCATTCTCATTCACATCCATCCATTCATTTTGTGAAAAGTCATTTATATAAACAGATGCTGATACGAGGTCGTTTACGGCCTTTTCCTGCTCAATGAAATTCAGGATTTCGTTTTCAAGCGTGTTGTATTTGGGAGATGGACAATCGGGATCTGTACCAGACACCGGGTGAACATACTGATATCCGCTAAGCCGGAGTATGTTGTAATTGCATCCGGGATTTGCTGCAGCAGCATTTACCGGTGTTTCAATATTTTCTTTTTGAAACTGGGTTTTTTGGGCCGTTGAGAATGCGAAAAAAGTAAAGGAACTACCAACAATGGTTGATATTATCAGATAGAGAATTGGTATTTTTTTCTGCAACATTTACTGACCCTTTATTACAAATACATCACAATCTTTTTGAAAAAATCGGGATAAGGAACGTTGACTAAATAACTCCCATCATCTTACTCGTTCCATTACCTCATTCGTTATCACTTTTATTTGCGCCGGTGCGTTCCATTTTTATTTCGTTGCAGCAGTCTTTATCCCGAAAGCTTTCGGAACGCAGATAGAGCTGCGCTCGTGCCCTTGCGGGCATGCCTCATAAAACATGCCTTCGCTAAAGCTATGGCAGTTAATAAAAGAAATACTACTTCGCAATATGGTGGAACTTATTTAGTCAACGTTCCTTACAATATTCAAATAACTTACCCATTAAAACAGCTTCATGAGGGCGAAACGTATAATTATTTGAGTTTGAAACGGCCTTTTTTGAGGTCGAAGGATTTGGAAGCATTACATTAATCAGGCTGTGAGTCAGGATATGATATGTAGCCGGCTTTTTAACACTTTACTAAATGCGTCGGAAAGTGCAAAATTCCGGAAGGCGGTTCTTACTTCATCTTTCTCTATTTCAGTAATAAAAGAAATTTGAACGGCTTCGGAACGGTTTACCTGTATAAATTGTTTTTGCAGATGCTCTGGAATCAAATGCTGTAATATTCCCTGTAAAGAGCTGCGTATATAATATTCTGTTTTGTCAATTGTATTGTAAGCGCTGATGTAATTTTTCCCTGCTGCAAGATAGGCTATGTCTTTCCAGTCAATTTTTTTATAGGTCTTACCATGCTTTACAAAAAACGAATTGAATTCACGTTCATCTGCAGTTCGGGAAGCAGGCTTATTGTTAGTGAAATTATGAATAGCATTTTGAATGGCTATAAACAAAGAAGAATGATTGATGGGTTTTGGCAAATAGGCAGAAGGTCGTGCTTCAAAAGCTTCTTTTATCTCATGATCGTTGCCCCCTGTAATGAAAATGAAAGGTTTGTTATAAAGTTTATTCACGATCTTACCCAGCTCTATGCCGCTTTTTTTCCCTTCAAGGTGAATATCCATAAGAACCAGATCGTATTCATAAGAACCAAATGCAGTAATAGCATCGTCTGATGTTGAAACGGTTTTTACAACAGTAAAGCCAAAATCTTTCAGAATAAGATGCAGGCTTTCAATCCATATATCTTCATCTTCGACGATTAAAATAGAAATATTATTTTCCATAGATTGGTGAATACATAATCAGGTCTTTCAGTTGCATTAAAAATGCGTGTAACCGCAATGCAATATTACAAAAAAAGTACTGCTCCAAGCCGAGCGAGTTTTAATGTAGCAATTAATGGCAGCGATTTATAAAATGGGCAATTCAACATAAAATGTTGTTCCCCTCCCTTCCTCACTCTGAAAAAATATTTTACCTCCATGAGTATTAACGATCTGCCGGGCAATCGATAAGCCAAGCCCATAAGATTTTTCTCCCTGGGTGCCTTTTCTTTTTGATTCCGTAAACAGGTCGAAAACTGCGCCCTGCGATTTTTTTGGAATACCGATACCTGCATCTTTTACGCTAATGAGAACAGAACGCTCATTTTTTGTTATGGTGACATCAATAGTGCCGCCAGCAGGTGTGAATTTCATGGCGTTTCCTATAATATTTGCCAGTACCCTTTTTATCTTTTCTCTGTCAATAGACGCTATTATTGATGATTGCGGCGAGTTGGCAGAAAGCCGTTGTTGTTTTTCCGTGGCTTTTAACGCGAGGAGCAAAACCATTTCTTCAGTAAGTTTCACTACATCCGCCTCTTCTTTATTAAGGACATCCTGTGTTTCATTCCGGTAACTCATCAATTCGTTGATAAGTGTCAGTGCACTCTGTGATGTGGTTATTATCATGCTGATCGACTTGTTCATAGTAACGGGCATTCCCTCCTGCCTGAGCAGCAATCCTGCAAGTGAAGCAATTCCGCTAATAGGGCTTCGCAAATCATGTGCCACCGCGTCCATTATTCTGTCTTGTTCCAGGTTCTTCTTTTCGAGTTCTTCTTTTAACATTGTTACCTCATGTAAATTTTTTCTGCTTTTTTTGTAATACATAAATAACAATGCGGCTATTATAATCGCCATGACCAGAATAACAATGGCTGTTTCCGAAATTTTCCGCCGGATGACTTCATCCTTTTCCAACAATTTTATCTGGTTATCCTTCTTCCCTATTTCATCATCAAATTGCAACTGGTGTATCAGCTTATCATTTTTTTCACTAAAAACACTATCTCTATAGTCATAATTGATTTTGTTGTACCGAAGAGCAGATTGAAAATCATTTACATTTTCATATGCGCTACTTAAATCAGCAGCACATTGTGATGCCAATTCCTTAATGCCATTTTTTTGTGCAATGTTAAATGCGATAAGCAAGTGATTGATCCCTTCCTGTATCCTGCTTTTTTTTATCAATACATTACCTATGCCATTTTGTATAGTAGCAATATTATACTGCTCGTTCGCATTTTCAGATTCTGCAAGCGCGTCATTATATAAAGCCAAAGCAGTATCATAGTTCCCTAAATAATAATTTGCCTGTGCAATATCACTTCTGCATAGTTTTTCCGAGTAAGTTTCACCAATAGAATTGGCCAATAAATACCCGGTTTTAAATGTTCTTAATGCATTTTCGTAATCTTTCGATTGCCCATAGATAACTCCTGCATTTACAATTGCTGACAGGATGCCAACCCTATCCCCTGATTTTTCATAAATAGACCGGCATTGGTCGTTATAATCAATAGCTTTTTTAAAATCTCCTAAAGCTGAATACAAAAGGGCCATATTACTCAGGCAAAGAGAAACACCATAACTGTATTTTTCTGCTTCAAGTTTTTTTAGCGCTTTCTGATAATAATCAAGCGCTTTCGGATAATCTCCCAGATCATTATATATAATGCCAATATCCATCAACAGGAGGCCTATATTTTTTTTGTCGTTAATCTGCTCGCTAAGGAGGATGCTTTTGTTGTAGCAAATGAAAGAACTATCGTATTTTGACTGCCGGTAGTAAGTATTTCCCAATAATCTTAAACAGTTAGATTCACCTTGTTTATCGTCAGACCTTTCATAAACATTGAACGCGTCTTTGAAAAAATACAGCGCATCATTGTACTCACTCTTTTGCAGGTGTGCCGAGCCTAATAGTTGTTTGCATTTAGCTTCCCCCCTGCCAAAATTTATTTGCCTGGCTAATGCCAGGCCCTCGCTGGCAAAATGAATTGTAGAATCAATTTTTCTATCCAGATAATAATTGGCAATTTCCGAAAACATTGTAACCTTAATAGTGTCATTAGCCCTGTGTTTTTTAAGGACGGATAAAATACTGTCTGCCTTTTGCGCCAATAAATTGATTGAAAAAGAAAGGAAGAAAATAGTTATTAGACTAAAAAAGATCGTTTTGAACCGGAAGTAATTTTTCATAGCGCTAAGTTTGATTTGCTATCCCTGAAGTAGTAAGGGGCGTTGATGAAATAAGATTCGTTTTGCAAATAGTCAGACCATTGTAAATTCTGCATAATCCAGGATCTTCCTGAAGTGAAAACAGACTGTAAAATACTTGCTTTGGATTAAAGGTACAAAAGACGAAAAGAAAAAAATCAACTGCTGAAAGGATCATCAATACATGGCTACAGATTCATTGCTGCAAACACCATACCCCAATAATCAGTTAGCGCCTCTGGATTCTTTTTTGGCATCACCATCGAACAATTTAAAAATAACGCCGTCTTTTACTATGTAGATACAATCGCCATCGAATGCGATCACATCCGTCATTTTGTGGGTGGTTTTATTTTGCAATAAATTGGAGATTGATGAAATGGTAATTTCATAAACACTATCGGATAGCATACCCAGCCTTACTTTGCTGCAATCGAAATTATTTTTAGCATAATTCTCGGCGTTAACCTTTTTAATGGCATATTTCGGGGCGTAAATAGCGCCGTAATACATGGTAATGCTATCCCTGGTAAAACATACCTTCTGCTTGGAATAGCTTTTTATTTCTTCTTCTTCCAATCCATAAATAGATGAGTATTCATGACTAATGGCGCGCCAGCACTTGTTTAAGGTACTGATAATTTTTGCTGAATCTGTTGCCTGCGCGGAGCATGTATAATTACCAGATATAACAGACAATATTGCCAGAGCGAATAAGTATCTTTTCATTATTTTCTACTTTTAAAAATTTGAATTTTTCTGTCAGGCTGGTAGTCTGAAGTTCTCCTGACTTCCAGTTCATCCTTGCGTCTGTTCATCAATCCTTTACTTACGTTGGGCGCTTTGGAATGAATGAATCTTTTCCAATCGGCCTGCAACTTATCAAAATCCACCATGTTATTTACGTCGTTTATTATGCTGGTAGCTTTTGAAAAGCCACCTAAGTTATAAGCCAACATGGTGAGCGCATCGAATTCTCTTTGTGTAAGGGGTACATTTACGAATTTTTTTACCTGATCTTCATACGCAGGTACTTTCTCCTGAATGATGCGTTCGGCATCCTCCCAGGTGACCCCGTTTTTCCATTTATATCCTTCATTAAAGGGTACAAAAAAACCAAAACCAATTGTGTAACCGCCGTCATTCAAAGTGTATAATCCAGGTGAATAACCTTCCAGTTTTTCCAGCAAACTATATCCTTCGGGAGAAAGATGCATTTCTGTGACGGGTGTTTTTTCTTCTTCAAATTTAGGCAGGTTGGTTACTATGTCCATTTTGCCCAATGGAATATCTCCTGTGGCTAAATAATTGCCTGTGATGGGCAGAAGGGCTTCTATAGAATCTTCTTTAACAGCGGGAAGGGGAGGGAGGGAGGTTACAATGTCTACTTTACCCGCCGAAATCCTTTCTGTGGTCATATTAAGTGCGGCAAGTAGCGGCGCGGCTCCCAGGGTATCAATAAAAATGGGAAGTGGTGGAATGTTGGTTACTATATCTGTGTTACCCAAAGGAATAACCTCCGTAACCATTTTAGAGACGGCGATGGGCGGCAGGGATTTAAATAACTCAGGTATTACAAGTGGAAGCGGAGGAATATCGGTCACTATTTCCGGGTTACCAACAGGGATTTCGTCTGTGCTCATTTTAAAAACTGCAATGGGCAGAAGAGGGGGTATAATACCCACATCAGGAATGGGAAGAGGTGGGATGTTGGTTGCAATTTCCACATTGCCCGCGGGAATACTTTCTATGTTTATTATTGAAATGTCGAGCGTTGGAATTGCATTTATTGTATCGATATTAGCCGAATCTGATACCGATAAAATGTGAAAAAAAACAACCGTGGTTATATATTCTCCACTATCTGTAGTATTATGGTTAATGCGGATATTCGCCACCCTTGTACAAGGATTATTACCTATTACCCCAAATATGCTTTGTATATCAAAGGCAGGAGCCTCTTTATTAGTGTCAATGACTTGCTTTCGCTGCGTTTGGGCCAATAAAATAACCGGGGCTAATAAAAATAAAAGGAGCAGCCGCTTCATATTAAAGCTACAGGAGTGATTTAAGTAACGATTGACCCCCTAAAAATAACAAAATAGTGGGTCTATATGCTATTTTAATAAAATAAAAGACAGGCGTTGGCGAAATTATACGCGTAAACTACCAGTGTTTAGAAGGATATTATACACTTTATCATCATAGCCAATAGTACTTCCGGGAGCGTTACCGGCCCCAAATCCGGTTTCGGCGGGTGGTTATATTCCCAATTTTATCTATTTTACAGAAGTCATTACGCCTCGGATCAGTAATAAATACTTCCTGCCACATTAATCTGTAGTACTCAAAGGCGAATTAAATTAAAATAGCCACCTAATGTAAACTGCTGAAAAAGTTCGTATTTTGTCCACCGATTATCAATTCAAAAGAACCTTATGCGAAGTTTCATTTTATCTATTCTACTCTGTCTTGGCACTTTTACCAATTTCGCGCAATTGGCCGCCAATTATGGTTTCCTGGCAACAAACGGAACCTATTCCAGCATATCAGGCACAACCGGTGTAACCTCAGTTGCACTCAATTGCGATGATTGCAATGTAGGAAGCATACCTATTGGATTTACCTTCAGGTTTTGCGGCACAAATTATACTACACTGGCAGCTTCCTCCAATGGATTTCTGTCGCTGGCCAATAATGTTGCAGCTCCGGCTACCAATTTGGCAGCCAACATTACCGGCCATGGTTTTCTCATGCCCTACTGGGACGATCTATATGGCGGAACAGCCACTCCTGCTCCGGCAACCTTCTATATCACAACTGGCACTGCCCCCAACCGTATTTTTACCTTCGAATGGAAAGACTTCCACAAGACTGCAACAGGTGCCATTTACGGCAATTTCCAGGTTAAACTTTACGAGTCGACCAATAATATTGAGTTCGTTTATGGCAATGGAACTTTTACTGCTGCCAGCGGGGTAGCTGCCACCATAGGTATTGCCAATACCACTACCGATTGGCAAACACTGTCTGATAATACTTTTGCACCCCTTACTTCTTCCACTACATTCACCGATACCATCACCACACTTCCTGCCACCGGACAGATTTACCGATGGATAGCTCCCTGCTCGGGTACTCCGGTTGCGGGTACGGTAACTCCATCGCTGGCTGCAGGATGCGTGCCTTACACCTCGCTGCTTACACTCACCGGTGGTGTTTCACCCACTGTGCCCGGCATATCGTATATCTGGAAAAGTTCGCTCACCGGCACTTCATGGACCTTAATACCCGGCGCCACAAATTCTACTTATCTCGCCTCGGTATCATCCAGCATTTATTATCACATCATTACCGTGTGCAGCTATAGCTCAGCCACCGCAGTAACCCCTCCGGTTTTATTATCTATCAATGCTACGGGGCCCATAACGGGCATCGACAGTTTATGTGTAGAAGGCGCTACTACCCTGGCCGATACCACCATAGGGGGTATCTGGAGTTCGGGTAATACATCAGTTGCAACTGTTAATTCGAGCGGCGCTGTGGGAGGTGTTGCAGTGGGTTCTACTACTATTACTTACAGTCATTCAGGTTGCGATGCGGTGGTGACTGTTTATGTGCTTGCCCTGCCAGATGCAGGAACAATTACCGGCTTATATGATATTTGCCAGACACCGGTTTCATTTTCTGAAACTGTACCCTCGGGGATATGGGGCATTACCAACACATCAATAGCCGGGGTATCTACTGTTGGGGCTGTTTTTGCCATTCTTCCCGGTCTGGATACGATTACGTATTCCGTTGCCAATTACTGCGGCACAGCAGTGGCAACCTATCCTATTAATACCACGCCATGCCTCAGCGAGGTGGGCAGTCTTGCATCGCAGCCAACAGAAGGATTGAGCGTGTACCCTAATCCCAGTACGGGAACTTTCAATGTATTGCTGTCTGCTGTAAATGAGGAAACGGTAACATTAACCCTGACAAATATTCAGGGCACTCCGGTTTTGCAAACAACCATCTCAACGAACAAATCAACACCACTTAGCCGGCAATTGCCTGCCGGTATCTACATACTGTCGGCCACTACGCCATCAGGGCAAAAGTGCCAAAAGATGATTGTTACAGGAGAATAATTTTGTCATTTTATCAAGTAAAGAAATCCCGGAAAATGGGAGCAGTTGCTGCATTGGATGAAAATTAGTCCATGATAGAATAGCTCAAAATATATAGGCCAGATAAATTATTTAAATATCAGTAATGTAATTCGTACCTTGTAATAAATAGATATTCAAAATCGTTTAAGAAATAGTTATGAAAGCTAAAATCCGGCGTTGCTTTCTTACCATAATTTCCGGCATCATCATTTTATGCTGCCCTGCGATTGCTAAAGCCCAGATCGTAACTACCATTGCCGGAAGTGGTATAATGGGTTTTGGCGGTGATGGCGGCCCTGCTGTATATGCTGCATTTGACCGGCCATTTGGATTGGGTTTTGACCGGGCCTGGAACCTTTATATTTCTGATAATACCAACAACCGTATCCGCATGGTGGATGTTGCGGGCACTATTACTACCATAGCGGGCAGTACTGCTGCAGGATATGCCGGGGATGGTGGTTCTGCTACTGCTGCCATTCTGAATAATCCGTCAGGCATTGCAATAGACAAAACCGGGAATTTATTCATAGCAGACTGCTACAACAACCGGATCCGGAAAATTGATACATCCGGCATTATCAGCACCATAGCAGGCAATGGTTCATTTGGTTTTTCGGGCGATGGCGGCCCTGCTACTTCGGCGAAGTTGTATCTGCCCATCTCCGTGGCAACCGATAGCGCCGGCAATTTATATATTGCAGATAAAGGAAATCACAGCATTAGAAAAATCAATTCATCGGGTATTATAACCACTATTGCAGGCACGGGTACACTTGGTTATACAGGCGATGGCGGACCGGCCACTGCCGCTAAGTTTCATGACCCTGCCTGGGTGGCAACCTGGCATAGGAATGTTTATATAGCAGATTATTCAAACGGCCGTATACGAATGATTGATACCATGGGCCAGATATCTACTGTGGCGGGAAGTGGCAGTCTGACCTATAGTGGCGATGGC
Organism: uncultured Bacteroidota bacterium; assembly: GCA_903903635.1. Lineage (GTDB taxonomy): Bacteria > Bacteroidota > Bacteroidia > Chitinophagales > Chitinophagaceae > Nemorincola. The sequence goes on along the minus strand of CAIUZK010000120.1, from coordinate 3,949 downwards.
GGCCCTGCAACAGATGCCGGGGTTTACCCATCCTCTGTGTTTTTGGATAGTGCCGGAAATATTTTTATCGGCGATCAAAACAGGGTGCGGAAAGTAAACAGCTCCGGTGTTATTACCACTATTGCCGGTAATGGATCGCCGGGTTTCAGCAATGATAACTGCGCAGCAACAAACGCAATGTTTCATACCCCGCTTGGTATGGCAGTTAACCTTTCAGGTAATCTGTGCATCGCTGATTATATTAACAACCGGGTGCGCAGGCTAAATGGACTTACCGGTCTCAACCATCCGCCTGTTTTCACCGGTGGGCATTCGCAATCGATTACAGTTTGTGAAAATCAGGTAGATTCAATTAATGCAATACTGGCTGTTGCCGATGTGGATACCGGCCAATCGGAGACCTGGAGCATGGTAGTGCCTCCGATACATGGCACGGCTAATGGCGCTTTTGATACCCCGGCTATTTTGGGCACTATAATTCCGAAGGGTTTGTATTATGCACCGCCAACCGGGTTTACAGGTATTGATTCTTTTAAAATTATGGTAACTGATTGCGCCGGTGGCATTGATTCTGCAATCATTCATGTAACTGTTGTCAATTGTGCATTGGCAACACCGGCATATCTTCCAAAATCACCTGAGGCAATAACTGTATTTCCTGATCCTAATAACGGGACTTTTACCATTATTGTATCTACGGACACTGGCCCTTTAGCAGTGATCCGGATCTTAAATATGCTGGGAGAAAAAATCATGGAAGTTCCGGTACCTACCGGCAAACCAACAACTCTGAAAATTGAAACCGGTGCGGGAATATACTTCCTGAAATCAACGACTGCTCATGGAACCAATGGCTGCAAAATAGTAGTGAATTAGTACCACCCATCTCCGCTGTTACGGCATAATTCAGAATGAGAGATTGATGCTAATCAATAAGAAGACACCCAGTAATCGTAATCAGGAAAGTCAAACTCACGATATATTTAATACATTTGGAGTAATAACCTGATGGGACAGAGACCAGACAAAATAGTTTACCTTGATGGAATAAGGGGAGGTGCATCATTATTGGTGTTTTTTCAGCATTTCTTACTTTCCTTTTACAGCGCTTATTATACTTTTCATGCAGGATCTTCCCATCTTAACGGACTGGAAATTCAGTTCGGGAAAAGTGTTTTCAGTGTTTTTGCCAGCGGCAGGTTTGCAGTCAGTGTCTTTTTTGTACTCAGCGGATATGTGCTGAGCCGCAAGTATTTCAGGACAAACGATTTCAATATACTTATTTCATCTGCACATCGGAGGTTTGTGCGATTATATGTTCCTGTTGCTTTTACGCTTATACTGGCTTATGTGCTTATGAAGTCTCATTTTTTCTACAATTTTCCTGTAGGGCGCATATCCCATTCCGACTGGTGGCTAGGTGTCTTCTGGTCGTTTTCAGATCCTTTTGCAAAGTTGTGGCATTGTCTTGCTTATGGCACTATGTTTATGGGCGATGCGACGTTTGATACCAGCATGTGGACCATGTCGGTTGAATTATACGGATCATTACTTGTATTTGCATTAATGGCAGTAACCCATAATAGCCGCAACAGGAAGTTTATTACCTTACTTGTGTTCATTTATTTTGTATTCACAGCCCAGCCAAAATATGGCGCATTTATTCTGGGTGTGAGCCTTAACTATGTTGAAACCGGTTATCTGCGCCTCAATAAATATTTCATCACTGCACTGGCTTCATTTTTTATATTGTTTGGTTTAACAATCGGCTCTTATCCGGCCACTTTTGAGTTTAATAATACCCTGTTCGAATATGTGCCGCCCGCCATCCGCAATTATTCCGAATGGTTTATAACGATGGGCGCTTTCTTTGTGGTTCTTGCTTTTGTTATTTCGCACCGATTGCAACATTTTATCAGCCTGCGTTTTTTTCGTTTCTGCGGTTATATTTCCTTTTCATTTTACTTAATCCACCCACTTATCATCGGTTCATTCAGTTGTTATATGTTCCTTCACCTTTATGGAATGTTGAGCTATAACTATACCGTAGCTTTAGTATTTATTGCCACGATTATTCTTTGTTTTGGTGTGTCATGGCTGATGACCCGGTATGTAGATGAGCAGGGGATAAAATTGTCGAAGTACTTATACGAACGTTGGGGAAGGGTAAAATCTGTGGGTTAGGATACCAGTTAAGTTGAGCAGTTTCGTGCTGCTATTCTCATATCAATTTCCTTGGGACCAATAAAAGGATTTGTTTTTTATTCCTGAAACAACAAGAGATAAATTCAAAACCTTCAGCGTATTTATTTAAGCAGCAGCACTTGTAAACGGATAAGTGCGGTTTTTAAAAAGTGTTTCATAAAGCAGCAAATATTTAAACGGAAAGCAGATACGTCAGAGGGAATTATGAGAATTACTTTACCTCATTAAACTATTTTATCTAATTTCACATAGGCTTTTCAGTTGCATCCTGTCGAACTGGAAAAGGGAAGTACCTTTACTATAACAATACCCAAAGTCTGAATCAGGCCATTACTTTTTTTCAACATTTTGCAGGATAATTTACTGCGATAAATTGTAGATAACAATGCACGCACTAAGCTATAAATCCAGTAATTCTAAAATCCTTGATCCTTATACAGCTTATAAGATATCAACTGATTAAGATCATCTTTTATTTTTTTGACATGGATTACTTTTACACACCAGTTTTATTTGTAATAAATCTGTACTCCCTGCAATTCTGAATAATTGCAGTGCCTATGCGGAAAACATTGAAATGAAACCCGGTTAATTTTAAAATATTGATTACTGATTTTGAGTAATCATTCATAAGATACAATAAGCGTTTATGAAAAAGATCTTTAGTTTATTTTTGTTTGCAACGTCACTGTTGGTTATAAATAGTCTTTCAGCTAAAACAGGGAAAGAAAAATTAGTAGGTAAGACTGGTTCACTTATAGAAAAGGCAAGTAAGGAACCAGTCAATACAAAGGAGCCTGGCGTTGCAAAGGAACCTGTAAATACAAAAGAACCGGGCAACATCAAGGTAGGTGAAAGTGTCAAGACAAATACTATTGGAGCAGACTCGTCAAACAATAATACAACGGCAGCCTTTTACAAATCACATATAAAGAGGTTCATCAACCTGCAGGATATTTATGTTGGCGTCGGCGGTGGTTTTATTAAGAGTAGTGAAACCTTTAATATGCCCTTTAGTAAAGGCATTAGCCTGAATGGCAGTTATGGTGTGGCGATGATTGATAAATACCTTATACTCGAATTCAACAATAATCTTGAGTTTATGTTCAATCCCAATATGGATTGGTATTCACGCGCGTTTACTTTGCCGAAGTCGCTGATAAAGGGAGTTAATATGGGTTTTGATGAAGAGTTTGATATGGGAGTTCATGTTGTCATTGCAGGTAGCCGTAAAGTCACATTCACTGCAGGCCCTGTAGCCGGAGGAAGATTGACCATTTTGCCTTCAATGGTCTATAGTCATCGCCTTTATTATGTTTCTGTCCCTATTTCGGTGAGCTATGGCTTGAAAACAAATCTGTTTGTTGGCGATAAATTTTATTGTTTTGCGCAATATTCAAATACACTTACAACCAGCATGGTCTCATTTGCATCTCAGGCCTCGACTGATGCTCCTGCAAATGAACACCGGATACCTGTAAATTTTGGATTGCTTAGGTTGGGAGTTGGTTATGTACTTAAACCCTGGTGGTAAACTTGCCTTAAAAGGACTGAACTAAAGAATCAAGTGAGTGGGTAAGGCAATTTTACGCACTGATGGCTTTTAATAAATTGCTAAGGAACGTTGATGAAATAAGTTCCACCATATTGCGAAGTTATATTTCTTTTATTAACTGCCATAGCTTTAGCGAAGGCATGTTTTATGAGGCGTAAAATCTGCGAATAATGAATTATTTTAAGACTT
>CAIUZK010000119.1 GCA_903903635.1 uncultured Bacteroidota bacterium | reverse complement strand
GGCTATGCCTTGAACAATCATGCTTGTAAGACGAGGTAAAAATCGAATGCTGATAGTAGCGGTAGTGCTGGGTAGGTGGTTATGTCCACTTTGTTGCTGAATTTCTCAGCTCTGTGAATCAGGATTATCTAACCAAGGTGTAATCTATTTCAGTACGGTGCATAACTTTGTTTTTCGATAAATTAATAATAGTATAATAAGCAGAGACCCCGAAAATTTCGCAATAAATTTGTAAATAGCTAAAAACCAATAAGTTGCAATTTTAAAAACTTCCGATTTCCGGAAACTTCCGGAAGCAAACCAGAAGTTTTTCACCCAAAACCAGAAGCAAAACCAGAAGCATCCGGAAGTAAAACCCGAAGTTGTATGAAGCAAAACAGAAATTTTTCAAATGCCGTGAAGCAATAAGTAATACAATGATATATAATAAGTAATTGATTTACTCCCATTCAGTGGTTCCGGGTGTTCCCCACTAGTCCAAGGTAATAAACAATAATCCACTGGTCGCAACCCGCTTCCCTAATATGTGGAAGCTCCGCTTCCGAAACCATTTTATCCTTTAGTCCCCCTCGTTCGCCCCCGTCCATGCGCTTGTAACCACGAAATGCTGAAATTACCAGGCAGTTACCGCACAAGCCACTCATGGTGATTTCTGCAAATATTAGTTGAGGAGGCTGATATTTTAACCCAAGTGTGGATATAAAACAAAGGAGCCCGCATTCGCTGCAAGCTCCTCAATTAATACTTCGTTAAGACTTATACATTCGGTTGAAATCTACTCCTGGTCCCGTTTCCTCACCATAGTAAGAATAGTAGCTATTGCTACTGTCTCGCCGGTTTCGTCATATACGTCTACCAGCCATTTTACTATACCCTTGGCTATATCTTCGGGAGTACGTTTTTCCTGGGCTGCCTTTTCTTTTACGGTTAGTTTTACCCCTATGGTCATACCCGGATATACCGGTTTTGTAAAGCGGGCTTCGTCTATACCATAGTTCAGCAATACCGGTCCTTTCCTGGCATCAACAAACAATCCGGCTGCCTTCGAAAGAACAAAGTATCCGTGAGCCACACGCCCCGTGAATATGGTTCCTTCCAGAGAGGTAGCATCCATGTGGGCATAAAAATTATCGCCACTCACGTTGGCAAAGTTGGTTATGTCTGCCTCTGTTACTGTGTGCCTGGCTGTGATGAGGGTCTCGCCAATCTCCAGGTCCTCAAAGTGCTTTTTGAATGGGTGCACATCAGTTTCATGCTGCTTGCCTCCCTGCTGGAAAACATTGGTAATTCGTGTCAGGGTAGTAGGCGATCCCTGAAGCGCTGTGCGCTGCATATAATGCAGTACACCGCGTTTGCCGCCCATCTCTTCACCGCCACCGGCTCTGCCGGGGCCACCATGCACCAGCAGCGGCAATGGCGAACCATGACCGGTGCTTTCTTTAGCACAATCGGCATTCAGTATGAGGATACGTCCATGCATACAGGCAGTGCCCAGCACCAGTTCTTTGGCAAGTGCATCGTCAGCGGTTACTACCGAACTTACCAATGAGCCCATACCCATTTTAGAGAGTTCTATGGCATCATCAATACTATTGTAAGGAATAATGGTCGACACAGGGCCGAAAGCTTCTATATTATGGCAGTCAGTATTTTTAAAAGGTTCGTTATTCAGGAAAATAAGTGGTGGCAGGAATGCGCCCTTTTCTTTGTCCGCGCCTATTACTTCAAAATGTTCCATATCACCGATCACAATGCTTTGCGATTTGGCCAGTTGCTGCACTTTCTCTCTTACTTCATTTCGTTGAGCAATGCCGGCAAGTGGCCCCATACGCACTTCTTTGATGGATGGGTCGCCGATGGTTGTTCCCTGCAGGCGTTTACCCAATGCGATCTGCACATCTTCAACCATTGCTGCAGGTACAATTATACGGCGGATGGCAGTACACTTCTGGCCGGCCTTGGTAGTTACTTCGCGCACTACTTCCTTTATGAATATATCAAATTCAGGGCTGCCTGTTTTTACATCGCTGCCCAGTATACAGCAGTTCAGCGAGTCTGCCTCCATATTGAAGGATACAGCTTCGGATAGTATCCGAGGATGCGCTTTCAGCATCCTTCCAGTAGTTGCCGAACCTGTAAAGGTGACCACATCCTGTGTCTCAATATGGTCAAGTATGCCACGGGCAGAACCGCAAATCAATTGCAGCGACCCGGCCGGAAATATTTCCGACTTGATGATCTCTTCAAAGACTGCTTCGGTGAGGTAGGAGGTTAATGTAGCGGGCTTAACTATGGCCGGTACTCCTGCAAGCAGGTTGACCGCTATTTTTTCAAGCATACCCCATACCGGGAAATTGAATGCATTGATATGAATAGCAACACCTTCGCGGGGAACCATAATATGTGTACCGGCAAATGTGTTATTCTTCGATAGTCTGGCGGTATCGCCTTCTACATAAAACCGCTCATCCGGGAACTGGCGGCGCAGGCTCGCATTGGCAAAAAGGTTGCCTATGCCTCCTTCAATATCCACCCACGAGTCGGCACGTGTGGCGCCGGTCAGGGCACTGATGGTGTAGAAGTATTCCTTGCGTTCCAGGAGATAAAAAGCCAAAGCCTTGAGCATACGGCCCCGCTCATGAAAGGTGAGTTTACGGAGGGCAGGTCCGCCTGCTTTGCGGGCGTAATGCATCATGGCTCCAAAGTCAAGGCCATCGCTGCTTGCAGTATAAATTTCGGCGCCTGTAATGGCATTATGGAGCACTTCTCCCTCTTGTTTACCATTCACCCACTTCCCTTCGGCGTAGTTTTTTAGTTGAGTAAGCATCGTATTAATTCAAAAGTTTAAGTTTAAAGCAAAAAGATCATGAGGCTGCAATTTAGAATTTTTGGTTGGGTTATTGAATATTTACCTTTATGGCATGATTGTTGCCGCAATATTTTTCAATATCTTATCCCTGAAATGATGCTGGCATATATTACTAATAGGGTGGCAAACAATTTATAGGGAGAAGTTTTAGGAGCAAAGTTATAAGCACATAAAGCAGCAAATAAGTTTGAAACAAAATTGGTAAAACATCTGTGTCTTGAGTGTTCAATTTGAGCAATGTTTTTAAGCTGGTCAATAATTGTTTCTACCTGTTAAAGTAGAATCAGACACTATGTAATATACAACAAAAATATAGCACATGATAATATTTCAGCATATTTATTTTAGCCGGAAGAATAATTTGCCAAACAACCTGAAACGCAATGCGGGCATGGCTATTATTCCGATGTTGAATCACTGAGAATTTCAAGACTTTTTTACACATATAATGCCAATAATCCAATTAACCTCAATTAACTTACAGAGCACTCCACTTATCAACTTCTTTTTGCTATTTTTGTCCCTATTCTAATAAATACACATGAACTATCGTAAAATCAACAACATTGTCGGTTGGATCACCGGAGCAATTGCATTTATTGTTTATCTGAAAACCATGGAACCTACCGTGAGTTTCTGGGATTGCGGAGAGTTTCTATCCTGTGCATATAAACTGGAAGTTGGTCACTCGCCAGGCGCTCCGTTTTTTATGATGGTTCAAAGGGTATTCTCACTGTTGGCAGGAGGAAGCACTGCCACCGGCGGAACTTCGATCAGTACATTAGGCACTGTTGGCGCAGCAACCTATATTAACTCGCTTTCTGCATTAACCAGTGCATTGTCTATCCTATTTCTTTTCTGGTCTATTACCCATTTTGCAAAAAAACTGGTTACAACCGGAAATGATGAACCCGACAGCAATCAGTTGGCGCTAATTATGGGCGCTGGTCTGGTAGGCGCATTGGCCTATACTTTCTCCGATACATTCTGGTTTTCAGCGGTTGAGGCTGAGGTTTATGGTACTTCTTCCTTCTTTACTGCTATTACTTTCTGGGCCGTACTTAAATGGGAACATGTGGCAGATAATAAGCATGCCGACAGATGGCTGGTACTTATTGCCTACCTGGTTGGTGTTTCTGTCTGCGTGCATCTGCTCAACTTGCTTACCATTCCGGCAATCGCAATGGTATATTATTTCAGGAGATATCAGGCCAGTTATAAAGGCACTATCATCGCCTTTATTATGGGTTGTGTAGTTCTTGCTTTTGTTCAGTTTGGTGTTATACAATACATCCCAAGGTTGGCTTCTTATTTCGACAGGCAATTTACCAATGAATTCGGAACATCATTCGATACCGGCGCTATTGTATTCCTGGTTGGCGTTACTGCCCTACTTGTATTCCTGTTGCTTTTTGCTAAAAAGAAGAACTTCTATGTACTGCATACAAGCGTGCTATGCATCATGTTCATCATCATTGGTTATTCCAGTTATTTCTCAGCCATAATCCGTTCTCGTGCTGATGTTCCGATTGACATGACCAATCCTGATAACCCATTGAGCTTTGTTGACTACGTAAGCCGCGAGCAGTTCGGACAACAACCCCTGCTGTTTGGTCAGTATTTCACCAGCCAATGGTCTGGTTTGGATACTTCAGGCAAATTGTATGCTCAGATGAAGGTGGATGGTAAAGACAGATATGTGCAAGTGGGTAAAAAGGTGGAAGCTGTTTATGAAGGAGAACAAAAACACTTTTTCCCTCGTATCTACGACAACAACGAACAAAATCACATCAACTATTACCGCCAGTTCCTTGGACTTGGGCCTAATGACGAACCGACAGCGAAGGACAACATGGCCTATTTCTTCGGTTATCAGATGAACTGGATGTGGTGGCGCTTCTTCATGTGGAATTTTGCCGGCCGCCAGAATGATATTGAAGGCCAGGGCGATCCGCAGCGAGGTAACTGGATATCCGGAATTACCTTTATTGATCAGATGAGAGGCCTTGGTGATACCGATAAAATGGGCTCGGGAATGAGTGATAATGATGCGCATAATAAACTGTATTTCCTTCCTTTCATATTGGGTATTTTAGGTATCATATACCAGTTTAACCGCAATAAGAAAGACGGAATAATCGTTCTGACGTTATTTTTCTTTACCGGTGCGGCAATTGGCATTTATCTGAATATGCCACCACTTCAACCACGTGAGCGGGATTATGCATTTGCAGGTTGTACTTATACATTTGCTATCTGGATCGGCCTTGGAGTGATAATGGTTGCGCAATGGTTCCGGAAATTAAGCCAGACACCAGTAGCCACATATGGCGCAATAGGTCTTTGTTTTGTGGCAGTACCACTCTTAATGGCTAATGTAGAATGGAAAGACCATGACCGCTCTCACAAGACACTGGCCCGTGCTGTAGCTTACAATACACTTTCGTGTTGCGAACCTAATGCAGTGCTCTTTACATTCGGTGATAACCAGACCTACCCGCTTTGGTATATCCAGGAAATCGAAGGTTTCCGCCGCGATGTGCGTGTAATTAATACCAGCCTGTTAGGTATTGACTGGTATATTGATCAGCTTAATTACAGGGTAAACGATGCTGATGCGGTTCCGATGGTTTGGAAGAAAAAAGACTACATCGGAGATCATCACAACTATATCAGCTACCTGAAAAACCCTCAGATTCCTGAAGATAAATACTTCAATCTTACGGAGATTTGTGAATTCATGAATAGCGATGACGCTTCAAAGAAAGGCGCCCGCGGACCAGAATCGGTAAATTATATTCCTGCCCGCAACTTCTTTGTACCTTCTATTAGTAAGGAAGAACTGCTGAAAAGAGGCCTCATTACTGCTGCGGATTCAAATAGGGTTATTACAGACATGAAGTTTGTATACCCAAAAACAACTGCTTATAAGAGCGATCTGGCTGTATTGAATATTATTGCCGCAGTCGCAAATGAAGGTTGGAAACGTCCATTGTATTTCGATGCCGGTCTGCGTCAGGGTGACTATGGTGGCACAGGCGATTATCTGCACATGGAAGGTAACGTATACCGGCTCATGCCATTCAAATATACTGATGCTGCTAAGATTAATCCTCAGGTATTAGGTTCTATCAATACAGAGAAGAGCTACGACCTGTATATGAATAAGTTCATATGGGGTGGCGGAGAAAGGAATGACGTTTATTTTGATGAACCAAACCGTCATGAATTTGTTACCTACCGTATGGATGGTTCATTTATCGCCAACCAGCTTGCTGCCGAAGGCAAAAAAGATAAGGCTATACAAGTACTTGATAAAATAATGGCTGGCATTACCGAACATTCTTATGCTTACGATTATACCGCCTATTTTATTGCGGCTTCTTATTATCGTGCCGGAGCTATTGAAAAGGGAAACAAGCTGACTGATAAACTTGTTCGCAATGCTATTGATGATATTAACTGGATAGCATCGCTTTCTGAGGATAGCAAGGCCAGCATGGCGGATGAAGTAAAACAGCAATTCCAGATCATGCAGTCATTAAGCGGAACTGCTTACCAGGCAGGTGATTCCGTAACTGCAAAATCAATTTATGGAAAGATGCAGGCTATCGGACCTAAAGTAAAGGATCTGCTTAATTCCAAGACTGGCCCTGCCGGCGCAGGTGGAGATGACCAATAATTAACAAAATATCTTTTAAAAAATCCCGTTCATATCTTGAACGGGATTTTTTTTATCCTGTTTTTTGGAATAGTTTTGGATAAATTATTCATTATGAAACTATCAACTGCTTCACTCATCTTTTTCTCCCTTCTGCTGGAATTAAATACCGGTTACGCATCTGACACACTATCCAGCCAGTATCCCAGGGTATTACTGGTACAGTTAAGATCGGAACATAACCGGATTGAAGCGCTTACAAAGGCCAGGCGTTTTGATGAAGTAGAAGCGGTAAAAAACGATGCTCAAGCTGTTATCGAACATATGAAAATGGATTTTCATGAGCATTTCGACTACTGTGCTGTGTATTATTATATAGATACCAATGCCGAGAAAATTAAAAAGAAACAATTTGAAGGTATCCTGCTACACGAAGACGGTTCAATTGTTAAAAATCCTTCCGTTAATAGTTCCAGCAATGACTATGCTATTGCTTATTATGGTTTTCCTATTTCACAATCCAAACTGAATAATGTGCAGAAAGATACCTCATTGTATACCTACGACCCTCAATCGCCCCTCTGCAGAGGTCTTGTCATAGTAAATGATCAATTTCTGCAACTGACTTATTTTTACAAATTTGGTTACGATGATATTCTGTTTGGCCGGAAAAGGTCAAAAAAATATGTATACAAATCAAAGCACTTTGACATAGAATATTATCCCTTCGCCGGTCTATTCAATAATACAATGTTAGACAAATACGGCAGAAGGAGATTGACAGAAATTCCCTGATTATAATAATCCTGTGCATTCAGGACTATTATCCCTAACTCAGCAATCGAATTACGTAATCTATCAACAAAAAAGTAAGCCAGCATTTGTTTTGCTGGTTTATTTATTATTTTTACAATTACGTAAATACGTAATTGCATGGGCAAATCATCAATATCACCACACCCGGAATGGGCACTCCGGCATAAGATTGCGGGTATCGCTTCAGTAACATTAAAGGTTTGAAATTTTTGAATATCCGGGACTATTAATCAAACAATCCGATACATTTTGGTTCCTACTTACTATTGACTTTCGTCTTATCTTTACGCATAGATGTTAAACCTAAAGCAGTTCACTAACTCCTATTGGCCTGGTATTATCCTGTTTTTCATTACTGTGGCCATAGGCCTCAGTGTGTACCAGGATTATGGTATCTCCTGGGATGAACCCATTCAGAGAGGTATGGGAAGGGTTAGTTATGATTATGTATTCCATAATGACACTTCATTAATCATATATAACGAGCGAAGTCACGGCGTTGCTTTTGAATTACCACTGATAGCAATAGAAAGAAAATGCCACATTACCGACCAGCGCGATCTCTACCTGATGCGCCACCTCGTGACACATCTGTTTTTCCTTATCAGCGCTTTCTTTGGATATATACTTTGTTTTCGATTGTTCAAAGATCAGTTACTGGCTTGCATGGGCTATATAATGATCGTTTTCAACCCCAGGATATACGCCCATTCGTTTTTTAATACCAAGGATATCCCCTTCCTGTCGGCACTTATTATATTGTTTGCCATTACCCAGATTGCTTTTGACAAGAAGAAAACGATATGGTATCTGCTTATGGCCCTGGCATGCGCCTATGCCACCAGTATCAGGGCCATGGGCATTCTGTTTGGTGTCATAATCAGTTTCTTCTTTTTAGTCGATACTATTACTGCATGGATTAAAAAAGAAAATGCCGCCCGGGCAGCCGGAAATATGCTGCTGTTTATGGTTGCTTATTGCGGATTAACCATTGCCACCTGGCCTATACTCTGGACCCGTCCTATCTTTCATTTTGCCGAAGAATTCAAGGCGCTGTCGCACATTTACTGGCATGGATTTATTTTGCTCAACGGGATCAACTATCCCGGCGAAAACCTGCCATGGTACTATGTGCCTGAATGGATATCGATATCCACTCCCCTGCTTTGGTTGTTTGCCGGAGCTTTTGGTATCATCCTGGTTCTGGCTGCTTTCATTAAAAAACCGCTGAGTTTTATTACCAACACACCCAACCGTAATTTCGTAATGTATGGGGTTTGTTTTGCATTACCCATACTGATGGTTATTTTCCTGAAATCAATACTCTATGATGACTGGCGGCATTTATATTTTATTTATCCCTCTTTCGTTATGCTGGCACTATTTGCCCTGAGCAAAGCAGCCGCAGGTAACCGGCGCAAATTAGTGGCTGCCCTGTTTTTGTTGCAACTGGGTATATCAGGTTCTTTCATGATAAAAAACCACCCTTTTGAGCATGTCTATTTCAATGAATTGGTTTCCCATAAACCAGAGTACCTGAGAACCCATTTCGATCTTGACTACTGGGGTTGTGCCGACAAACAGGCCATAGAGTACATACTGGCACACGACAATACCGATACAGTAAAAATATGGTGGTCGCTGGATCCTGTTGGTAATAACCGCATGATGATTCCGGCCAACTGCCGGGAAAGAGTTAAGCTGGTTGGTGAGGAATTACACCCTACTTACTTTATGACCAACTGGCGTAACCACCCCGAGGACTACCCTTATAAAGAAGTATACCACGACATAAAAGTGCTTAATAGCACCGTACTCCGGATCTACAAACTGCCTTGATTTTTACAGAAAATATTCTCGGTTAATTCCTTTTGGTATTTGCTAAACTTCCAGTTTGCTTCATTAGACTTCTGGACTTACTTCAGTCTAACATCTGTAACTACCAGGGTATTGCGCACAAAAAAAGCAAAGCAAATGTCTAACATTTATGCAGCCTTATTTTTTTCTTTAATTTAGCATTATGAAATGGCAAGACCATATAGTTTCAGATAAAGGGATATTGCTGGGTAAGCTTGCTATTAAGGGTACGAGACTTTCAGTTGACCACCTCGTGAGCCTGTTTGCACAAGGCTGGTCGGAAGAGCAGGTGCTTACAAGTTACCCCCGGTTAACCAAGGAACATATCCAGGCTGTTTTTGCCTATCTGTATGAAGGTATGCAGGATGGTCTATTACTGTCGCCGCTCAAAAAGCCTTAGTGAAATTATTGGCTAATGAGAATTTCCCTGCTCCGGCAGTACTTTTGCTTCGCAGTTTAGGCTACGATATTACAGCAATTGGTGAGGATTATCCTGGTGTGTCTGATGAATATGTAATGAATATTGCAATTGCTGAGCAAAGGACAATTATTACATTCGATCGGGACTATGGTGAACTTATCTATAAGTACCATTACAAGCCACAAAAGGGAGTTATTTATCTGAGGCTGGAACAGTACGAGCCTGCGGAGATGGGTAACCTTATAACCAATAATTCCCCGGCTTTTACATAGGCTACAGACCGCTATGTAGAAAAGAATAGTGCAGTATGTGAGAATAATATCACATAAAATTAAGTTTTCTGTTTGATTTTGCAAAATTATCTCCGACTGCTATATGCGGTCAAACTAATGTATTAGAAGCCGCCAGTATTTGTAT
>CAIUZK010000118.1 GCA_903903635.1 uncultured Bacteroidota bacterium | reverse complement strand
GTCTTCTTTCACCCGCCATAGCTCTTTTCAAGCGAAGGAGGGGTAAAACACATTAAAAAAACATGCAATTTGAACACTTGCAAAAATCTCAATGTATATATGACATATACATAACTAAGCATCAATCAATTAACCCCGAAAAAAAATCTATGATAGATCCACTGGTCTAAGCGTCCCGCTTCGTCCCATTATATGGAAGCATCCCGCTTCCGAAAACACACAATCCGCGAAATCCTTTAATCCCCTTAATCCGCGATTCAGACGAAATTTGCACACTGCACCCCAAAATGTGCAACAAAACAGAGATAATCCCCTGAAAATCAATAAAAAATTGTGCAACAAAATATTTTTGCGCAGTGTGCAATTCACTAGACTTGCAAATAAACATTAAAAGAAGAATAATGTTATAAGGTTGAATTTTCCTCCACCTGTGAATCCCCGGAACAAGGTCCCGTTTTTTCAACGGGAGGGGTTTGTTTTTTTTAGGTTTTTATACCATTAACTTAACACTTTTTATCATTTAAATCGATTAACTTTGCACTCCCGTTATAATAGGGAGGCTGTGACCATGTTGGTTCGGCATATTTTATAAAAGTTCTTTTTAATGTTAATGAATTCTTTTTCTTCCTTCCCCATGCGGGAAGAGTTGATGCGGGCTATTTCTGACCTTGGCTTTGATACACCTACTCCTATTCAGCAAAAAGTTATACCTCAACTACTGTCGGAGCCTATTGATATTATCGGGCTCGCACAAACCGGAACCGGCAAAACGGCTGCTTATGGCATTCCGTTGCTTCATCATGCTGATGTGGCTGTAAAACATGTTCAATGCCTGGTGCTTAGTCCCACCCGCGAGCTCTGTATGCAGATACAGGAGGAGATGAGCAAGTACGGAACCCACATGCGCGGACTGCGTATTACTGCCGTATACGGCGGTGTACCGATAACCGGCCAGATACGCGAGGTAAGGGCCAATCCCCAGATTATCGTAGCTACCCCGGGCCGTTTGATCGACCTGCTGGAGCGTAAAGCAATTTCTCTGGACAAGTTGCAGTATGTAGTACTGGACGAGGCAGACGAAATGCTGAACATGGGTTTCCGTGAGGATATAGACCTGATTTTGAAAAACACCCCATCAAGGGAGCATACATGGTTGTTCAGCGCAACGATGAGCAATGAGGTGCGTGGCATAGCCAAGCGCTTTATGAAAGACTGGAAAGAGTTTTCGGTAGCGGCTGCAAATACCACGAATGAAAATATCGACCATCAGTATTATGTGACCAATCACCACAACAGGTTTGAAACACTGCGTAGGTTGCTTGATTTTACACCAGGTATTTATGGCATCATATTTACCCGTACCAAGCAGGATGCACAGGAAGTGAGTGAGAAGCTCATGAAGATGGGCTATCCCACCAGTCCGCTGCATGGTGATATGGATCAGAAAATGCGCACCAAGGTTATGGAGCGTTTTAAGAGTAAAAACCTGCAGTGCCTTGTAGCTACCGATGTAGCTGCTCGTGGTATTGATGTGAATGATATAACACACGTAATCAATTACGAACTGCCCGACGATCCTGAAGTATACACGCACCGTAGCGGACGTACTGCAAGGGCCGGTAAGAGTGGTATCTGTATGAGCATTGTTTCGCCAAAGCAGATATCCAATATCAGGCAGATCGAAAGGCTGGTAAAGCAGAAGTTTCATAAGAGCGATATACCTGATGGAGCTGAAGTGGTGCGCAAGCGCCTGTTCTTCTACATGGAGCAGATAGCCTCAGCAGAGCCTCAGGCCGACTTTGCCAAACTATACCGCGACTCCATGCACGAGCAGTTTGCCGAAATGGATAAGGACGACCTGATCCGCAAACTGATCTGGTTGCAGCTTAAAGACACCATCGACATCTACCAGGATTCCATGGATCTGAATGCAGGCTATGAAACAAAGGAAAGAGGCGTAAGCAGGGGCAACCGTTATGTTCGCCTGTTCATCAACCTTGGTGAAAAAGACGGATTGAATGCACAGAAATTACTCCAGTTTATCACTGAATCGGTAGACATTGAAGCCAATATCATTGACCGTATGACGGTGCGTGATATGAGCAGCTTTTTCAACGTGCCCGGCGATGCGGCAGAATATATTATTGAACACCTGAGCACCAAGAAATTCAAGGGCCGCAAAGTAAGGCTTGAAGAAGCCGACCAGAAGCCGTTTGGCGGTGGTAGTGGTGGCGGCGGCGGTCGTGAATCACGCGGCGGTGGCAGCTCCTCTTATGGCGGAAGCCGTGAAGGCGGCAGGCCAGAACGGGCAAGATTCTCCGGCGACGTTAAAACCTACGGAGGCAGCCGCGAAGGTGGTGGTGGCCGTGAAGGCGGCGGTGGCGGCTATAAAGGAAAGAAAAAGTACTAATTTATTTATAGTGCTATGACATTACAAACGCCTCTGGGGATATCTGGAGGCGTTTGTAATGTCATTGTTTCTTTGATAGTTTCATTTTCTTGCTGGCAAAAATTGCACCCCGGACTATATAATAATTCATTACTAATTCAATGATCAAAGCCACGCGGAAATATATTGGACTGGGATAGGGAAGGGAAAAAAATGCAAGCAATCCCAGGAGGTTAATTATTGAAATAAAAACAGACATAATCAGCAAAGGAATAAAAGGCTTCTGCCTGCTCCATAATCCAAGTAGGAAATAAATCAATCCGCTGACACCAAGTAAAAATAATGGATTAATTGAATTATTCTCATTGCCGGGATTGTTGCCAAATAAAAAACGACTAATTGCGATTGCAAGGCATAGACCAGCAAATATATATATACAAACTCTTGCGCGATGGATACCTTCTGAATACCGCTTCATATCAGGATTGATAGCCAGAGGAAATATTTCGTTCTCGTTTTCCATATCCATTTTATCCTTAGTAGTTGAGCCCATTTTCATAGCCCCGATTTTTCATCTGGAGATTTTTTGTGGTTTTCACTCCACCTTCATAAGCATCATCTCCTTGATATCGGCCATGATGCGCTTGGCGATATTGCTGGCAGTGGTTTCGGTTGTGCTCTCGGCATAAATGCGGATAATAGGCTCAGTGTTAGATGTGCGCAGGTGAACCCAGTCGCTGTCGAAATCGATTCGCAGACCATCTTCAGTATTAATAGGTTGCTTCTTGTATTTCTTCTTTATTTGTTCGAAGATATGTTTGGTATTTACATCCTCGCTTAGTTCGATCTTGTTTTTAGATATGAAGTAGTCGGGATAAGTATTGCGCAGCGATTTAGCCGATTTGCCATACTTTGCCAGGTGGGTAAGGAACAATGCAATGCCGATCAATGCATCACGTCCGTAGTGCAGTTCAGGAATGATCACGCCGCCATTGCCTTCTCCGCCTATTACTGCATTAACCTCTCTCATTTTCTTCACCACATTCACTTCGCCCACAGCGCTGGGGAAGTACTGGCCACCGTGCTTTTCAGTTACATCACGTAGCGCGCGGGTTGAGGAAAGATTGGAAACCGTGTTTCCTTTGTTATGACCCAGTACATAGTCGGCAATAGCCACTAATGTATATTCTTCGCCAAACAAACTACCATCTTCGCATACAAAGCAAAGGCGGTCTACATCAGGATCTACTGCTATGCCAAGAGAGGCGTTTTTCTTTTTAACTGTAGAGCAGAGTTCAATAAGGTTTTCGGGTAATGGTTCGGGATTATGTGCAAAGCGACCATTTACTTCTTCGTTCATTACCAGGATATCAGTAACACCAAGTGCATTGAGTAACTGGGGTACAGAAATAGCGCCGGTAGAATTAACGGCATCCACCACCACTTTAAATCCGGCTTTCTTAATAGCTGCTTTATCTACCAGTGGATGCGCGAGTATAATATCAATATGCTTCTGGATGTATGAATCATCGGTTGATATAGTACCTATCTTATTGATTTCAGCATAGTTCGGTTCATTTTTATCCGCATAATCAAGTATCCACTGACCTTGTGCAGCATCCAGAAATTCACCATTATGGTTGAGTAGTTTTAGCGCGTTCCATTCCTTCGGATTATGGCTGGCAGTGATAATGATACCACCTCCAGCTTTTTCCAGTTTTACAGCCATCTCTACAGTGGGTGTAGTGCTAAGTCCCAGGTCGATTACTGTACAGCCTACACTTTGTAAGGTGGCGGCAATCAGATCGCGAACCATGCCGCCTGAAATGCGGCCATCACGCCCAATGATGATTTTCTTATTGTCGCCCTGATTTGCAACCCAGGCTCCGTATGCAGTGGTGAATTTAACTACGTCCAATGGTGTCAGGCTTTTTCCGGGTTTACCACCAATTGTACCCCGGATTCCTGAAATAGATTTTATAAGCGCCATACTTTCAGTTCTGCTGTAAAATTAAGCTTTTCCTGATTTTTTGCCACGAAAAAAATGGTAACTGCATCATTTAACCAGATTATACCATGCGATTAATTAAATATTAAAATGTTTTCTTAAAGAATAATGACTAAAGATTGTAATGAAGCAGAACTTGGTGTTACTTTTGCAGCAAAATTAAAATTTATGCGATTAGTCAGTTTTTTGAAGCGGAGCCTGATATTGTGTTTTGCAGTAGTCTCCTCCACTTTGGTAGCCACAGGTCAGGACCTGAAAGCTAAGTTACCCTCGGACCCGGATGTGTTAACGGGTAAGTTGGATAATGGTCTTACCTACTATATCCGCAACAACCATAAGCCTGAAAACAAGGTAGAGCTTCGGTTGGCTGTGAAAGCAGGAGCGATCCTTGAGAATAACAACCAACTGGGATTGGCTCACTTCATGGAGCATATGAACTTTAATGGCACAAAGAATTTTCAGAAGAATGATCTGGTAAGCTATCTGCAATCCATAGGAGTTCAGTTTGGGGCAGACCTGAATGCCTATACCGCTTTTGATCAGACAGTATATATCTTGCCGATTCCTACTGATAAGCCAGGTAACCTTGAAAAAGGATTCCAGATTATTGAGGACTGGGCGCATAATGCGTTACTTACAGATAAGGATATAGATGAGGAACGTGGGGTAGTGCTGGAAGAAAGCCGCCTGGGCAAAGGAGCTAATGATCGCATGCTGAAGAAGTATTTTCCTAAACTGGCAGAAGGTTCATTGTATGCAGAACGTTTGCCGATTGGGAAGGATGAAATCCTTAAGAACTTCAAATACGAGACAATAAGAAGTTACTATAAAGACTGGTATCGCCCGGATCTGCAGGCGGTAATAGTTGTAGGAGATATAGATGTGGCAACTGCTAAAAAGATGATTACCGAACATTTTGGCAGTTTGAAAAATCCGGCCAATGAAAGGGAACGTAAATATGTGGATGTAACATCCCGCAAAGCTCCCGAGGCGATGGTGGTAACCGATAAGGAAGCAACTAATTCTATGCTGATCCTGACTTTCCCGTATACCAAAAAGCATGATGAAGTTACAGTTGGTGACTACAGAACGGAAATGATCAGGCAATTAGGCCAGCAAATGATCAACCAGAAACTGGGCGAACTGGCTCAAAGCAGCAATCCGCCATTCCCATTTGCACAGGCGGGTTTTGATGATATGATACATGGTTATGAAGGTATGCAGGCAATGGCTCTTTTCGGAAATGATGGCCCGGCAAAAGCACTGAATGCACTTACCGGAGAACTGGTGAGGGCAAAGAAATTTGGTTTTACCGGGCAGGAACTGGAACTAGCTAAAAAGGATATGATGGCGGGCATGGAAAAGATGTACAACGAGCGCAAGACCACCGATAGCAAAAACTTTGTGGAAGAATATTTACGCGCGTTCCTTAGTAAAGAACCATTCCCAGGTATGGAAAATGAATATTCCTATTACAAAACTATGATGCCGTCTATAAAGGTAGAAGAGGTGAATAAGGAAGTGAAAGAGTGGATGTCGAACATGAATACGTTCACGCTTGTAACGGGGCCTGATAAGAAAGATGTGAAACTGCCTACCAATGATGAATTGCTGGCAATGACTAAAAAGGGCTTTGATCAAACCATAGCCAAAACTGAAGAGAAGGCTGTAGCTACTTCTTTGATGCAGATTAAGCCTGTACCCGGAAAGGTGGATTACACTCAAAAGGAGGAAGGTCTTGATGCAACCACATACGTGCTGAGTAATGGCGTAAAGGTAACCATTAAACCTACTGATTTTAAGAGCGATGAAATAGTAATGACCGGTATTAAAAAGGGTGGTACAAACGGTTATGGGATTGCCGACAGAAGCAATGTGAATTTTTGTACTCAGGTAATTGATGCTATGGGTGTTGCTGATTTTTCTCCGGTAGATCTTGAAAAAGTATTGGCAGGAAAGGAAATCAGGGTATCAGTAAATATGAGTGACATTTTCAACAATATTTCTGCAAGCAGCACTGTAACTGATTTTGAATCTATGTTGCAGCTTACCTACCTTAAACTCACCAGCCCACGCACGGATGAAGGGTTGTTTACTGCGTTCAAAGAAAAGCAAATGATGATGTTGCAGTACATGTCGTCTAATCCACAGGCTGCATTTATGGATACTACTATTAAAACGTTGTATAACAATAATCCTTTAGCCAGGATGGTGATTCCGAAAGCTGAGGATTTTGAAAGGTTGAAACTAAGTCGTGTAATTGATCTTTATAAGAAAGAATTCAGTTGGTCAGATGGTTATCATTTCTTTATAACAGGTAATGTAAAAGCTGAAACAGCCATACCGTTAATAGAGATGTACCTTGGCAGCCTGCACAAGAACCTGATTATCCCAGTGGTGAAGGACAATGGTTTGCGCCGCATTAAAGGGGATAAGCAATTGAAAGTGAATAAGGGCACAGAAAAGAAGAGTATGATTATGGGTGTATACTGGGGTGAAATTACCTACTCAGAAGATCTGGCATTAAAAACTCAGGCAGTAGCAGAAGTGCTCAACATTAAAGTCATTGAAGACCTTCGTGAAAAAATGGGTGGTATTTATACAGGTGGTTTTAATGCCAATGTTGCAAAAGAGCCCTATGAGTATTACACCTTGCAGCTTAATCTGCCTTGTGGCCCTGAAAATGTAGAAAAACTACTGGCAGCGGCAAACGATGAGATTAAAAAACTTAAAGAAAAAGGACCCGATGCCAAAGACCTTGATAAAGTGAAGAGCCAGTGGCGTGAAAAACACATCACAGATGTGAAAGAGAATAAGTACTGGAACAGTAAGATGCAGTCAATTTTGTTCTGGGGGCGCGATAAAAACCGGGTGTTGGATTACCAGACCTATGTTGACAAACTTACTCCTTCAGAAGTTCAGGAAACAGCAAAGTTGCTGTTTGACGGCAAAAATCAGTTTGTGTCGCTACTTTACCCGGAAACTAAATAGCCGAAGAGAAACAATTATCAACAAGGCTCCGCAAGGAGCCTTGTTTCTGAATATCAGCAGATACAGCGTGTGGAGTTTGATAAACTCTAACACTTAGTTGCAGATGAATTTAAGCATTAAATTGAGTCAATCTCATCTGTTAATAATCTATAAAGAAGCGTGTATCAAAGATATGGTTACTGATATATTGATAATTGCATCATTGTGAGTTGCAAAATCTTTAATTATTTCTGATATTCGCAGTATTAAGTTAGATAAGAGAATTACCTGAATTAAAATCAGGGGGTAATAATTTACTTGCATGAAAAAAGATTTTTTTTTCTAAAAAATGCGATGATCAATACATGCTATCAGTAACTCATTACTACAGAGAATCAAGAAAAACAGGGCTTTCAATAGAGGGCATATTCGGTTTGGTTAAAGAATGTCTGAGAGGCAATGTGGTGATTAAGGATTTTTATTGCGACATCAACCGGTCGAGGATTGGCAATACTTTACAGGCTAAAAAATATGCCAGCGAAATTAACCATATAACCGGTGATGTGAATTTTCTTTTGTTTGGTTTGAGGGGCAGGAAGAACATTCTGACTATTCATGATGTAGGACATTGTGATACGCTGAAAAAGAGAAATTATATCCATTACCTTATCTACAAATATTTCTGGTATCAGTTTCCATTATTATATACGGATATTGTAACAGTGGTATCTGAGTTTACCAAAAGAACCATAATTGAATATTTTAATTGCCCTGAGCATAAGATAAGGGTAATACCAGATCCGGTAAAACCAGTATTCCAATATTCGAAGAAAGGAGCGCTGAATGAGCAACCAAGGATTTTGATGATGGGAACAGGCAGACACAAAAACCTGGGCAACCTCATAGAAGCAGTAAAAGGTACCGGTTACCACATAGATATAATAGGTTGGCCATCGGACGAGGAACTGGGTAAGCTGGATACTTATAAAGTATCTTACAAGGTGTTCAATGGTTTGACTGATCGCGAAGTTTATGAACGGTACAAGGAATGCGATATTATGTATAATGCTTCCTTTTATGAAGGTTTTGGAATGCCAATAATTGAAGCTCAGTCGGTTGGCAGGCCGGTAATTACCAGCAATATAGGAGCCATGAAGGAAGTGGCCGGCACATCTGCTGTACTTGTAGATCCTAATAAACCTGAGGAGATCAGGGTGGCTATTGATCGATTGGTGACTGACAGGAAATGGTATGATGAGATAACAGAAAGAGGAAGGGCCAATATAGCTCCCTATCAGTATGAATCGATTGCAGCGCAGTACCTGGCAGTTTATAATGAATTGGCAGCGAGAAAATAAAACGGAAAAATTATCTTGAGCAAAGTAAAAAACATAGTGTACCTCTATTCTGAAGTTATGCCTTATGCCATTGCTGTGATGAGGGCAATGGTGCGTGAGTTTGGGGTGCAGGTAGATTGTATTTATTGGGATCAGAAAAAAAGGACGCCATTTTTACCAAGTGATGAGCAAGGGATATATTTCCATAAGCGATCGACTTTTGATGAGCGCAGTATCGTGGAATTTATAGAAAAGAGGAATCCCTCGGCTATGTATATAGTGGGCAGGATGGATGATTTGTATTTAAAAACTGCTTTACATTTCAGGAGCAGTGTGAAAATAGTTACGGGCAGCGACAACCAATGGTATGGGAATTTAAAACAAAGGGTGGCCACTGTTTTGAGTGGAATGCTTTACCGGCGTTATTTTGAATATTTTTGGGTGCCGGGCAGACGACAGTATGAGTTTGCCAGAAGAATGGGTTATCCAAATGAGAAAATAATCAGTAATCTGCTTACTGCTGATACTGATATTTTCGGAGAAGTATATGAGCGGGACCGTGAAATAAAAAGAAGGCGCTACCCTCATAATATGGTTTTTGCCGGACGTTTTGCAAAGACCAAGGGCGTAGATATTCTGATTGAGGCATTTACAGAGGCAAAGGAGGCAACTAACAATGATTGGCAGTTGACGCTGATAGGGTCGGGCGATAACCTGATAACCGATGCTCCATTTATAAAAGTTAAGGATTTTATGCAGGGGCCTGAGTTGGCTAAGGATTGCAGTAACTGGGGCGTTTTCTGCCTTCCAAGTATTTACGAGCCCTGGGGTGTAGTAATACATGAATTTACAATGTCGGGAATACCAGTATTATGCTCGGATAAAGTGGGGGCAGCCGATAGCCTTGTTGTAGATAACTACAATGGGTATGTATTTAAGAGTGGCGATAAGCAACAACTAAAGCAGGCAATAATAAAATTTATGAGCAAAAGCGATAAGGAATTATTTGCCATGGGGGAAAGAGGGTATGCGTTATCCAAGATGCATAGCCCGGTTATCTCGGCATATAGTTTTTTGAGTGTGACCAATGAATAACTGATAAAAAAGGCAACATGAACAGGCAACTATTTCTTTACCATCCTACAATAGGGTATAAGTTTATTCCAAACATTAAAACCCGTATCCAGCACGAGAATGGCGGATACCTGGTTAGAACAAATGATTGGGGATTCAGATCGGAGATCGAATTCGGCAAGACAAAAGAGGCAGGTAAAAAAAGAGTGTTATTTTTCGGTGATTCGTTTACTGCCGGAGATGGTGTCTCGAACAAATACCGGTTTACGGATCTGCTGGAGCAATTGATACCTGGCATAGAAGTTTTCAATTTCGGGTTACCGGGTTCCGGAACCGATCAGCAATACCTGATGTACAAGGAATTCGGAAAAGATGTTGAATGCGATTTGATTGTTGTTACCGTACTTGTTGAGAATATCAGGCGAATCAAATCGCACTACAGGTATTATTTCAATTCTGCCGGTGAAAAGGTGGTGTTTCAAAAGCCGTATTTCGATTTTAAAAACGGGGAGTTTGAACTTTTTAATGTGCCCGTAGAGTCGCAGCCACTTAAAATTGAAGAATTACCTGAAAGTGAGCAAGGAAAAGTAGATACAGGAGGCAGGTTTGGTATGGCCCGAAGTATTGTAAATGCATTGGGCTTAAAAGAACTGACCCAAAAAGTAACCAAATACCAGCCTGTGCCGGAATACAATACTGCAGACTCTCCGGAATGGAAAGTGATGAAGGAGATACTTCACCGGTGGAGCATGGATGCACAGGCAAAATTTCTTATTATTCCATTGCCATTATACCAGTTTACGGAAGAAACCAGTGACCCAAAGAACTACCAGGCACGGTTTGGAGAACTGAAATCGCAATTAAATATTGAGGTATTTGATCCATTGCCTGCTTTGAAAAAATATAGCGCTGAGGAAAGGCGGAATTTCAGGCATAAAACAGATGTACATCCTACCCCTGAAGGCCACAAAGCAATAGCAGCAAGTATTGCAGCCAAAATCAGCGATATGATCAGATAATTAATGTAAAAAAATATACACATGGCATAGCCATTAAGCAGTTCTTTGGCGTAATTTTGGAGTTGATACACGGATAATTTTGTAATTTATATGTCGTTTCAATTCCAACGGAAATTCACATAATATAATTTTAGTTAATGAATAGTGATCAGTATATTTTAGGCATTTCGGCTTATTATCATGACTCGGCTGCTGCAATAATAAAAGATGGTGTTATTATTGCTGCTGCACAGGAAGAACGTTTTACGAGGGTGAAACATGATCCACGCTTTCCGGTAAATGCAATCAATTATTGTCTTGAGGAGGCATTTATAGAACCCGGAGATCTGAGCGCTGTTGTTTTTTATGATCATCCGGTGCTTACCTATGATCGTGTAATGAAAAATTGTGCCTATGCAGGAGCCGATAGTTTTGAAACTTTCAGTACTGCAACCAAATCTATATTAGGGATAAAATTGTGGGTGGATAAGCATGTTAAACAGGCGATAGGTACAGCCGGACAGCTTGGTAAGGTGATCTTTGCCGGGCATCATATGTCGCATGCGGCATCTTCATTTTATACGTCACCATTTGAAGAAGCAGCTATTGTTTCGGTGGATGGCGTAGGAGAATGGTCGACTACCACAATTGCTCATGGCAAAGGCCGTGATATACAACTATTGCAGGAAATCAATTATCCCAATTCACTTGGGTTGCTTTATAGTGCATTTACCTACTACTGTGGCTTCAAAGTTAATTCGGGAGAATATAAATTAATGGGCCTGGCTCCATATGGTAAGCCGGTTTATGTTAAGGAAATTTATGATCACCTGATTGATGTAAAAGAAGATGGTTCGTACAGGTTGAATATGGATTATTTTGGTTTTTTAAGTACGCATAAAACCACTAACGACAAATTTCATCAATTATTCGGTGGTGAACCCAGGCAGCCTGAAAGCGCCATTACAAAGAAGGAGATGGATCTGGCAGCTTCCATTCAGCAGGTAACTGAAGAGATTTTCATAAAGATTGCCAGGCATGCAAAGAAAATAACCGGCAGTAATAATTTATGTTTATCGGGAGGGGTGGCGCTGAATTGTGTTGCAAATGGTAAGCTGCTAAAAGAAAATATTTTTGAGCATATCTGGATCCAGCCGGCTTCGGGCGATGCCGGAGGCGCCTTGGGCGCTTGTTATGTGGCAAGGCATCTTTATTATAAAGAACCCCGTATAGCGCCAAATGGTAAAACCGATACACAAAAGGGGAGTTACCTGGGACCAGGGTTTACAGACCACGAAATAGTAGCATTTCTGGATCGTAATAAATACGTTTATACTAAGTACAGCGAAGAAGAGAAAAATGAATTGCTGGCTAAGGAAATAGACAAAGGAAAAATTTTAGGCTTTTTTGCCGGCAGGATGGAGTTTGGTCCCCGGTCGCTGGGGGCAAGGTCAATTATTGGAGATGCCCGTAATTCAACCATGCAGTCTAAAATGAACCTGAAGATAAAATTCAGGGAATCATTCAGACCATTTGCCCCTGCTGTATTGCGGGAGGATGTAAATAAGTACTTTGATCTGGATACCGATAGCCCATATATGCTTATTGTAGCGCCTGTAAAGGAGGAGATCCGGAAACCGGTCGAAGCTCATGCAGACAGCGATGATATGATACCTGTGATTAACCAGATAAGATCTGCATTGCCTGCGATAACTCATGTTGATTACAGTGCAAGGATACAGACGGTACACCAGGAAACCAATCCGAAGTTTTACAACCTGATTCATGCGTTCAGGAAACTGACCGGATGCAGTGTATTGGTGAATACATCATTCAATGTAAGGGGTGAACCTATTGTTTGCTCACCCAAAGATGCCTACCTGTGCTTCATGCGAACAGACATAGATATTCTTGTTTTAGAAAACTATGTTTTATTGAAAGAAGCGCAACCAAAATTTGAAGAAAGCGAAAACTGGCAGAAAAAATATGAACTCGACTAATCAGACAGAATCGAAAATAAAGGAGCTATTTGAAGGAGTTATTATTGCTGATTCCGGCAAAAAATATTTGCTTACTGAAATTGATAAGAGCAGTACTTCTTATTATGAAACACCCGTGCATCCCAACCAGGCTTACTTCTCGTTTATTGATGTAGCCACACAGGAAAATTTCACCGGTTACCTGGAGCAGTTCTGGAAGGAATCCGGAAATGAAGAATTTGCGCAGGCAGCAGGAGCAATAAGCAGTCTTGCATACAGCTTGTGCGTAGACCCCGATAGCCAGCAGGAAGATATTTCACCGTTTATTTATGCCATGTATTAATGTATGAGTAAGAAAGAGCAGATTGCCCGATTGCTTGATAAGACCGGACTATCAGGAGTATTTTTTGCCGGCAGAAGGTTCTATGGAAATAACCATATCAGGGTGGTTAATTATCATAGTACACCGCCTCAGGAAATGAACAATTTTGAAGAGCAATTAAAATTCTATCAACACAATTACAGCTCAGTTTCCTACAAAGACCTTGTTCAGTTTTTCGAAACTGGAAAATGGCATAAAGAAAAGCCGGGAATTATTATTTCTTTCGATGACGGCTGGCGCGACAATATTGATAATGCTGTGCCCCTGCTTGAAAAATACAATTTCAAAGGTTGGTTTTTTATTCCTTCGGGTTTGGTTGATTCTTCATCAAGTGTCCAGATGGAATTCGTGGGTAAAACTGAAGGAAGGTACATGGTAACGTATGGCGATGGTCGATACCTGATGGATTGGGAAGAATTGCGGGTATTGTATGACAATCATGTTTTGGGCTGCCACACCTGGACTCACCATCGTATGGATATCAAGGACACGCAAGAGTTGTTAAATATTGAGATCACAGAAGCAAAGCAGTATATGGAGCGAATGCTGCATAAACCTATAAACATTTTTTGCTGGGTAGGCGGCGAATTGCATACCTATACTGAGGCTGCCGCAAAAAAAATAAAAGAAGCAGGATATTTGTATTCGTTCATGACCAATACTTATCCTTTAACGCCTGGTCAGCAACCGCTGCAGATACAAAGAACGAACGTGGAGACCCGAAATTCACTTGCGGTGGTTAAGTTTCAACTATCCATTTTTATGGACATGTTTTATCGTAAGAAACGCCGGAAAGTGCTGCAAATAACAACCGTATAATCAGGGCTGATAATCAGGCATTTTATAGGTACTCATATTTTCGAGAATAATGTTGGATAAGAATGTGCCCATGGTCTTATGCCCATCATTGTTCCAATGCCCGCCGTATGCGTTGCTAGCCTTAAAATAGTAGGCATTTATTTTCGTATTCTTAATATTGTAACCATCAAAAGCATCGGCAAGGTTGATATACTTGTAATTGCTGGTTTTAAGATATTGAATGATAGCAGGATTGTTTACTGGTTTGTCGCGAACAACAAAGATGATCTGGCCATTGTTGTATTTACAAATCGTGTCGTATATTTTTTTTGTCAGTAAAGATACGGTGTCAGAAACAGTCAAAGGCGTATAATCCTGATCAGCCGAAGTGCCGCAGAATTTACCGAAAGTCAATACCGGGAATCCACTGAGCTTTGTTCTTGCGACCGCCCTGTATAATAATCTGAAATAGGCGGAGTTGTCATAGTATTTAAGGATTGGGTTGTCGGTTAGTTTTTTATGTATTTTATATTCGGAAGTATTTTTCCATAGGTAAACCGGGGCAAGTTGCTGATCTGCATTTAAATCATAGGAAGTAGAAGGGTATTCGTATGCAATACCCAGATCAAGCACGTCTCTGGCTTCGGTGAAATAAAGTACAATATCTGCATCGTACTCCTTGCTTAGTCGGGATGTGAAATAGAAAGAAGAAGCCTGAATAGTGCAATTGCCTCTGCCGAAATTTAAAACTTCTACTTTCCGGTTCAGTTTTTCGCCCAGAATTTTTTCGATGTAGGCGGCAAAGTGGTTATGGCTAAATACATCGATTCCTTCTACAAAAGAATCTCCTAAAAGCATTATTCTCAAAGTTCTTTTGTCATCTTTTCTCTTAGGGTAATTTTCTCTGAATCGTCCATCATAGTTTGTCTTGCCAACATAAAGACCTTCAACAGATTTGAAATAATCAATGTTAGGTCTGTTTAGTGAGCCATATGTGCTATCGTAATATTTTAAGGTAGGTGGTGTGATACGTGTCATCTTCAGAAATTGTTCTAAAGCCAGACCTGTACCTATAAACAACAGTAAGAATATCAGAATGTTTTTCATAACAATTTTTAAAACTGAAAGTAAATGAAGGGCATTGGCTTACCAATTGTGTACATGAAAAATATTACAGCAATCCAGACAGGAATGGCAATGCCAAATCTCGCCGCAGGAGACAATATTGCCAGAAAATCATGTCTTTTTGTTTTTAATTCTACCACATCAATTACAAGTATTGCAATAAAATAGAACAACATAATGATAAATAAGTCGGCGGTCAGGTTGCTGCTAACCGTATGTACAAAAATGCGATCGAGGTAGAACCATGCAGAATGAAAATCGGGAGCTCTGAAAAACAACCATGCAAGCACTACGAACAGGAAGGTAGCAAGCGAACTGATTACGCTCAAAAATTGGCTGACGAAATTGTTTCGAATAGAAATGTGCTTAGTGCGCTCCATAAAGAACTTATGAACTACCAAAGCGCCGCCATGCAGCCCACCCCAAACAATAAATGTCCAGTTGGCGCCGTGCCAAAACCCGCCTATCAGCATGGTGAGCATAAGATTAATGTAGGATCTTACTTTACCCTTCCTGTTTCCTCCAAGCCACCATATGTATACATATTCCTTCAGCCAATCGGATAAGGATATGTGCCATCTTCGCCAGAAATCAGTTATGTTTTTGGATAAGTAGGGCTGGTTGAAATTATCAATCAGGTCGATGCCAAATATTTTAGCGCTGCCTCTGGCAATATTGCTGTAACCAGCGAAATCGGCATAAATCTGGATGGCGAACATGAAAAGGGAGAACAACAATTCACTTGAGGAGTAATAGGTAGGGTCACTGAAAATATGGTTGGCATATTTGGCCACAGTATCACCAATAAGTACTTTCTGGAACATGCCCACAGTAAGTAATGAGAAGCCTGTTATAAAATCGCTTTTTACCGGCTTTTGCAAGGTGGCCAGTTGGGGTAAAATGAGTTTTGCCTTTACAATAGGTCCTGAAACCATGTGAGGGAAAACACCAACAAACAGGCAATAATCCAGCGTGTCTTTTGTAGGGAGCAATTTTTCCCGGTAAATATCGAAAGTATAGGATAAACTCTGGAAGGTATAGAATGAAATGCCAATAGGCAGCAAAATATGGATATGAAGGAAATCCAGTTTGTTGCCAAAAACGAGGTTGAAACTATCTATAAAGAAGTTGAAATACTTGAAGAAACAGAGGATTACCAGATTGAGAAACAAACTGCTCAGGAGTAATATTTTTTTCTTTTGTTTGTTTTCGGCCTTGTAGATAAGCAATCCGAAATAGTAATCCATCAGGCTTGAGCCTACCAATAAAAACAGGAAACGCCAGTCCCAATAGCCATAGAAAATGTAACTTGCCCCTAATAAAAAAAACTTGTCAATCCGTTTGGGCAGAAAATAAAATACGGGTACTACAATCAGAAGAAAGACTAAGTAAATGGGGGTGTTGAATAGCATGAAATTGTGATGTTATTATTTATTAGCTATTGCTATTTTGTATTGTAAAACTTATACCGGTAAAAATAGTTTCAGTAATATTGTTGCAAGAGTTTAAGTAAAATCGAAGGTAAACCTACTATTTTTTTCAAATTTTTCCAAGTAGGAAAACAGTGTGTACTTTTAGTATTCAAGTAAATCCGGCCAATGATTCTTATAGATGCGTTATATATTAATAAGGGAGGAGGTGCAGTACTCCTTGATTACCTGATAGAAAAAATTCTTGAGCATAAGCAGAAAGAACTATTTTATTTTTTGCTTGATCCCAGATTTGAACCTCCTGCCCGGTTAAAAAGTAATTATATAGTAATACCGAATAAGCTCAGTGAGCGGATAAAATTTTATAAGGCTCGAAGAAATGATTATTCAAAAGTGTTTTGTTTTGCCAATACACCTCCTCCCATAAAACTGAAATGCTCTGTATATACCTACTCTCATAACCAGAAATTGCTGGAAGCGCCCAGACAGAAATTTAACCCTAAGTATTTTAAGCTATACCTTAAATACCTGGTTATTAAATTATTTAACGGCAATACAGATTATTACATAGTTCAAACACCTCATATGGTGGAGGAGTTGACGAATATTGGGTTGAAGGATAAGCAACACTGCCTTCAGATACCATTTTATGATGACAGGAAATATACAGGTGAACATAAGTCTTTTGGAGAACGGAATAAAGATGAGTTTGTTTTTATAAGTAATCCATCTCCTCAGAAAAATCATGGAACCCTGTTTGATGCATGGGAGTATCTTTTATCAAAAGGATTTAAACCTGTGTTGCATGTTACAATTGATGAAACCGGACCTCAGTATGTGGCAAGAATGAATGATCTGAATGCAAGGGGCGCAAGAATTGTAAACCATGTGTATGTTGATCCAAGGGAGTTGTATTTTAATTGCCCCTATCTTATATTTCCCTCAGTTATGGAAAGCTTTGGTTTGCCATTGATAGAGGCTGCGGACAGCGGGATGAAAGTGATAGCCAGCAATCTGCCCTATGTGCACGATGTGGTAGTTCCCAGCCTCACTTTTGAGGCAATGGATAAAATGTCGGTTGCCAATGCAGTAATTAACGCCATGAGTGAAGAATTGCCATTTTCAAAAGTGGTGACGAGGAATGAAGTAGAAAGATTGATTGAATTGCTGTTAATGCAGCCCTCTGCCGCTAAAAGCAATAATTGATAATTTCCATTACCCTATAATATAATTACCTTTGCACCCTGAAAAAGCTAATGGATTAATAAAAAACAATTATTAGTTCATATGTTGATCTCCGTTTTGCTGTTAAACATAGCCAGATTTTGAAACAAATTATACAATCATTTAAGACCGGAGCAACTGTATTGGAGGATGTGCCTGCCCCTGTGGTGAAGATAGGGCATGTGCTGATCAGAACGACTCGCTCGCTTGTCTCGGCTGGTACAGAGCGTATGCTTGTTGAATTTGGAAGGGCTAATATGCTTCAGAAAGCAAGACAGCAGCCGGATAAGGTAAAGCAGGTATTGGGTAAAATCAAAACAGATGGATTGAAGCCTACACTACAAGCGGTATTCAATAAGCTGGGGCAGCCATTGCCATTGGGTTACTGCAATGTAGGAAAAGTAATAGCAGTAGGTGAAGGTGTGAGTGATTTTGTGATAGGAGACAGGGTAGCCTCAAACGGCGCACATGCTGAATTTGTATGTGTACCTAAAAACCTATGCGCACATGTGCCTGATAATGTTACTGATGAAGAAGCGGCTTTTACCGTAATTGGTTCGATAGGCTTGCAGGGAATCAGGCTTTGCGATCCCAAACTGGGTGAAATAATTGTTGTTGTAGGGTTAGGTCTTATCGGTCTAATTACAGCAGAATTACTTGTTGCAAATGGTTGTACCGTAATTGGTATTGACCTGGATGCCAACAAGGTGGCCATTGCAAAGAAAAAGGGAGTAATCGCCATTAACCCGGCAGATGGTACAGATGTTGTAAAGTTTGTAACAGAATTTACAGGTAACATTGGGGCCGATGGTGTTATTATTACGGCATCGGCCAAGACCGATGAAATTATTGCACAGGCCGCTAAGATGAGTCGGAAACGGGGGCGAATAATATTGGTAGGTGTTATAGGGCTTAATATCAGCAGGGCAGATTTTTATGAGAAGGAACTTACTTTCCAGGTATCCTGCTCCTATGGGCCAGGGCGGTATGATGACAGTTACGAAAAGGGGGGCATTGATTATCCTTTGCCATTTGTTAGATGGACGGAGCAGAGGAATTTTCAAGCAATATTACGAACTATAGCTACCGGAAAACTGGATGTTGCCTCTTTGATTACGGAGCGGATCAGTCTTAGTGAGTTCAGTAAGATCTATTCAAACATCAGTAACAAAGAAAGCATCGCATCGATATTAGAATATCCGGAGGACAGCAATTCTTCGGTTACAGTATTGGTGAACCAGGGGAATTTTGCTCCCGGCAAGGGTGGAATAGGTATTATTGGTGCAGGTAATTTTACCAGCATGACCATGTTGCCTGTATTAGGCGAAATTCAGGCACCGCTTTATGCAATTGCGAGCGCTTCGGGAGTGACAGGTACTGCATTAGCCAAAAAATATAAAATAGGTAAAAGTACCAGCGATTATAAAAGTATACTCAGTGATGCCAGTGTGGATCTGGTGATGATAACTACCCGGCATAATGAGCATGCCCACATGGTGACCGAAAGTCTGCGTGCCGGTAAACATGTTTTTGTTGAGAAGCCATTGGCATTAAATAAGGAAGAACTCAATGAAATATTGGCGGCATATGACGGTAGTAAAACGCTGACAGTTGGATTCAACAGGCGATTCTCTCCGCACATGCAGAAGGTAAAGCAACTGGTTGGTGATTCGCAGATGAATGTTATTGCAACCATGAATGCAGGTAATATTCCAGCCAATGTGTGGGTGCATGATATGAAAGTGGGAGGAGGAAGAATAATGGGTGAGGCTTGCCATTATATGGACCTGATTACATTTTTGACAGGCAGCAGGATAAAGTCGGTATGTATGAATGCTATGGGGGTGAATCCTCAAGTGAATACAGATAATGCCTCGATTTTATTACAGTATGAAAATGGCAGTACCGGTGTGATCAATTACTTCGCGAATGGCTCTAAATCCTATTCGAAAGAAAGAATTGAAGTTTATTCGCAGGAAAGGACATTGATTACCGATAATTTCAGATTGACGGAAGGTTATGGTACCGGCGGATTTTCGAAGATGAAAACCAATGTAGATAAGGGTCATGCTGCGCAATTTAAAATGCTGGCAGACCGGGTGAAAAACGGAGGGAAATCACTTATACCAATGGATGAAATTGTAAATACTACATTGGCAGGTTTTGCAGCCGTGGAGAGTTTAATAAAAAGAGAGTGGGTTAGCATTAACCCCTGATCAGAATAAATAGGTTAATTGGAGACAATATTGCCGGTGAACGGATTTTAGGTTATAAAAGTGTTTATTAGTTATGTTAATTGATATCATAGCAGGAGCAAGACCAAATTTTATTAAGATAGCGCCAATTATTGAGGCTATAGAAAAGCAGCGTTTAGCTGGTTTGGATATGCATTACAGACTTGTGCATACCGGGCAGCATTACGACAAAAAAATGAGTGGCGATTTTTTTGACCAGTTGAATATCCCTGCTCCTGATTTTAATCTTGAAGCAGGGTCTGGTACTCAGGCTGAGCAGACCGGGAAAATAATGGTAGGGTATGAAAAACTGTTAATGCAAAAGCCTTGTGATCTGTGTATTGTTGTTGGCGATGTTACATCAACGATGGCCTGTTCAATTGCAGCAAAAAAGATGAACAACATTAAGGTTGCTCATGTGGAAGCCGGTATCAGATCGGGTGACTGGACTATGCCAGAGGAAATAAACAGAATGGTAACGGATTCTATTACAGATTATTTTTTCACGACTTCCGAAATAGCCAATGGTAATTTGCGCAAATCCGGAATAAGTGATAATCGGATATTTTTTGTGGGTAACACAATGATTGATACCCTTTACAAACAAATGCCCAGGTTCAAACAACCGGATGTTTGGGAGAAATGCCAACTGACCAGGCAGGGATACATTATCATGACCTTACACCGTCCGGCCAATGTGGATAATGGTGCCAAGCTAATGGAACTGGTAACAGAGATCATTAAATCATCAAAGGGTATGCCAGTGATCTTCCCTGTGCATCCACGCACAGCGAAAATGCTGGAAACAACCGGAATAGCTGCTGATAATCTGATTCTCACGGAGCCACTGGGTTATCTTGAGTTCAATTACCTTGTGCAAAATGCAAAAGCAGTTATTACTGATTCCGGAGGAATTACGGAAGAGGCTACTGTTATGGCAGTACCCTGTATGACTTTGAGGGATAGTACTGAAAGACCTGAAACATGCACTGTTGGTACGAATGAGTTGTTGGGAACCAATCCTGACAGCATCGCCCCGGCATTTGAAAAACTATTTTCCGGAAACTGGAAAAAGGGCGGCATTCCTGAAATGTGGGACGGGAAAACCTCTGATAGAATAGTGAAGCGGATAGCTGAAATTTTTGATTTGAAACAATTATAAGATAGAGGAAATTAGCTGAATCACTTTGTGTAAAATATAGTGTAACCAGGTTTAGAATTGATACTAAAGTATTCATAAGAAGGTGTCTGAAATTGAAGTGCAATTATTAAATCTATCTTTAGACTCTTTTAGGTGTTAATATCGGATTGGTAAGGATTAAGTGCGGGCGTAATGATAGTATTATGATGATAACACCAAAATTGGTGTTATTCAGATTGAAATAGTGGGTCTGGTTGGATCAGGAATTTTGATAAGCTTTGCAACATTATTTATGCCAGGTATCTTGAGAAACGAAAAAGACATAATTGTAAATACTTTGCTCCATTTGTGTTGCAGGGTTATGGAGGTGTCGAAAGACCGACTAATTACATGTCTGTGGGAAAAATCGGATATTTTGCCTGTTGAGAAGAATGAATATGCCGGCAAGCATATATCTGAATTGCCGGCAGAAAGTATCCTGAAACATTGTGAGGGTTTGATTGATGAAGGGTTTCGGTCGAAAAAAAGTAGTTATTTAAGTTGTACTATAAATTCAGGAAATGTGCTATTGGCTTTTGACCTGGCGGTATTGCCTATTCATCCTGATGATGGTTTTTTGTTTATCACCGTTACGCATATACAGGGAGCGGAAAACAAAACAAATGTTGAGCACTTATGGATGTCGGCTCTTGATGCTTCGGGGGAAGGGGTTTGGGATATGAATATGCAAACAAGGGAAATTATTTTTTCAGATAAATGGCATGAAATCTTTGGTTATGACAGATCTGAAATAGCAAATAAGAATGTTTGGCATGAAAAACTTCATCCTGCTGATATGGCGATAGTGGCTGAGGCTACGGATGCATATATGACCGGCAGGAAACCCAACTACTCAGTAGAGTTCAGGTTTTTATGCAAGGACGGAACTTATAAATGGATATTGAGCCGAGGGGTTGGCTTGTCGCGAACTGAGGATGGGCAACTATTACGTTTTATAGGTACACACACAGATATTACTGACCGTAAAATTGCAGAACAGAAGTATTTGTCTGTCTCCAACCTTCTTGCCAGGCTGATTAATAACCTTAACAGCGGTATATTGGTAACAGACGAGCAGCACAAGGTGATTTTCACAAACGATTTATTTTGCGGCATATTTGGAATTACAGGTGGCCCGGATATGGCCAGGGGATTGACTATGGAAGAGTGCTTTGAAAGAAGCGAGCATTTCTATAAATATCCTGAACAGGTAAAAAATGGAATTAAAGAATTAATTCAAAAGGGAGTCAGTTTTACCAATAAAAAATTGGAGCTGATTGATGGCCGAACCTTTAAACTTGATTTTATTACGTTTTCGCTTGATGAACATGTAAAAGGGGAGATATGGAAATTTACAGATAATACTGAGCAGATAAGTATTGATAAACGCTTCGAAGAACAGCGGAAATTTTATGAGAATGTACTGCATAATATACCCGCTGATATTGCTGTATTCGATGAAAACAACACCTATCTTTTTGTGAACAGAAATGCCTTCAAAAATGAAGCATTGAGGCAGTGGATGATAGGCAAAACAGACATTGATTATGCAAAATTCAGGAACAGACCTGATTCGTTTTACGAGGAAAGGTTTGCATTGTATAATAAGGCAAAGGAAAGCGGCGAAAGCGCGCAAATGATTGAAAAATTAATTTCGAAACAAGGAGATGAAGAATATCATCTGAGAATATTAAAGCCGGTATTAAGGGAAGATCGAAGCCTCGAGTTTTTGCTGGCATATGGTATCAATGTAACTGACCTTATAGTAGCCCAGCAATTACTGAAAACGAGCGCAGATACATTCTCTAGCGCATTTGATTATTCGGGAATTGGTATGGCCTTAATAAGTACAGATGGAATGTGGCTGGATGTAAATGCGGCATTCTGTACAATGACAGGATATGGTAAAGAGGAACTACTGAAACTGACTTTCCAGGACATCGCTTATCCGGATGATATAGAAATGGATACAAGGATGCTGAGGAAGATGCTGAAAAAAGAGATATCCACTTATACCATTGAGAAGAGATACATATCGAAAGATAAAAAAATCGTTCTGGTATTACTCACCCTTTCGCTTGTTTGGGATACTGATGGAACACCAAAATTTTTCATTGCTCAACTCGTAGATATTACAGATAAAAAGAAGCTGGAGATTGAAATTAAAAAAAAGAACAAGGAACTGGAAGCATCTAAAGAGAGCCTGCTGAATAAAGTTGATCAACTGGAAGAACTGAGTCATATTATCGCGCATAACCTCAGGGGGCCGGCTGGTAATATAAAAGTACTGGCTGAAACATTGATTGAGCAGCAGAAAACAGGCCTCTCGGCGGCTGAGATTGCAGCAGGTAAAGGGTTTACAATAGATCAGGGCCTGCAGTTCATACAAGAGAGCAGTATGTCTTTGCTGAACAGCCTGGCAACCCTGATGGAAATAACCGAAATAAAGCTGAATAAGGAAATACCCTTTGATAATTGTGATTTACGACTTATCATAAATGAGATTACCGCTCAACTTCAGAGTGTCATCTATGAGAAGGAGGCAAACATAATGCTGGAACTCGGCATCTCTGAAATCAGATATCCCAAAGCCTACCTGGAGAATATTCTGTACAATCTTATAAGCAATTCGTTGAAGTATATCAGGGCAGATGTTGTGCCTGAAATATCAGTGTTCATTGGCGTGATAGATGGGAAGATGCAGGTAAGAGTAAAGGATAACGGACTAGGTTTAAATCTTCAGAAATATGGCAACAGGATATTTAAGCTGAATCAGGTGTTTCATGCAGGACATGACAGCAAGGGTATAGGGCTGTATATTACCAAAACACAGGTTGAGTCGCTGGGTGGCAGCATTGAAGTGAAAAGCGAGGAGCATGAAGGAGCGGAATTTATTGTGACACTGTAATTGTGTCAAGAAAGTATTTAATTTATAAAGGAATCAGATCGGGAGCACATAAGATAGAGGTCCTCATTATGTTTGGGAAAATAAAGAAAGTAGTAAACCTGGTGAGCAATATGGGCTGGCGTTATACCGGATTCAGAGCCCGGTATGAGCTGGTGAAAAGGCTGGGATTACTAAAAAGCAGATTCCCGGCTGCCCCGGCAATCAAGCATTACCTGTCTTTAGCCGACTGGAAGCGCCAGGAAGTAAAATTCTTCTTTAGCAGCAAAGAATCATTGCAATTTACCTGCACTCCGGAGCCTGCACTGAAATTGTCTTTTGATAATCTGAAGGAGGGGAAACTACTATTATTCAACAGCATACTTACAGACCTGGGAGTAAATTACGATTGGGTTACTAATCCCGATTCCGGGTATAGGTATGATGTTCAGAAACACTGGACAGAGATTGCCGATTATTCAAAAGAAGCCGGTGATATCAAATTTGTATGGGAAAAATCAAGGTTTTCTTATTTGTATGATATCATTCGGTATGATTATCATTTTAAAGCCGATTGTTCTGAAATCGTTTTCAGGGATATAATATCATGGATAAAAAGCAATCCTGTAAACTGCGGCCCCAATTACAGATGCAGCCAGGAGATGTCGTTAAGAGTTCTTAACTGGACATTTGCCCTCCATTATTACAAGAATTCACCTGCACTGACTGAAGAGGTCTTTGGCCATATACAGCATGCCATATATTGGCACATGGATCATGTGTATAAGAATATTGATTTTTCGAGAATTGCAGTGCGCAACAATCATGCTATAACTGAAACACTGACACTATACATTGCCGGAATATTGTACCCCACCTTGCCCGGCGCTGCTGACTGGAAGCGAAAAGGCAAGCAATGGTTTGAAGAAGAGATTACCTACCAGGTGTATGAAGACGGGACCTATCTGCAGTTTTCAATGAACTACCATAGGATCGTGGTTCAGTTGCTTACATGGGCAATAACCTTATCAGAGAAAAACGGAGAGAAGTTCAGTGATGTCGTTTATGAAAGAGCAAGAAAGTCGGTTGTTTTTTTGAGGACATGCCTTGTGGAGGAAAACGGATGGCTGCCTAATTATGGTGCCAATGACGGGGCATTATTCTTCAAATTAAGTCATAGTCATTACCGGGACTACCGGGCACAGTTGCAGGCTTTAGCTGTGGTATTGGGTATGAACCTTGGCTATGATGATATTTCGGAGGATGTGGAATGGTATGGCCTTAGCGGAAAGAAGAAAGAGGTTTGGATGCCGGGAAATGGTTGTTTCGCTTTTGCGAAAGGTGGCTACTATGTGATTCGGGAAGTAGAAACGCTCACCTTCATTAAATGTGGCGGATATAAAGACAGGCCATCGCATGCTGATAACCTTCACCTTGATATATGGTATAAAGGCGAAAATATTTTGCCAGATGCCGGGAGTTATAAATACAATAC
Organism: uncultured Bacteroidota bacterium; assembly: GCA_903903635.1. Classification (GTDB taxonomy): domain Bacteria; phylum Bacteroidota; class Bacteroidia; order Chitinophagales; family Chitinophagaceae; genus Nemorincola. The sequence goes on along the minus strand of CAIUZK010000118.1, from coordinate 7,661 downwards.
CGATGATGCGACTATGCGGTATTTTACAGGAACAGCAGCGCATAATACCATAATGCTGGATGATAAAGACCAGATGCTGAAAGGTGGGAGATTTATCTGGTATTACTGGTCCGGATTATTACAGGCTGATATCAGTGAATCGGGAGATGATTATGTATTTGAAGGTGCTGTTGGGGTTTATAGTTATATGAAAAACGGGATTGCGCACAAGCGAAGGGTGGTTAAGAAAAAGAATGTACCCGTTTGGGAAATAAGGGATGAAATGAAGGGTAAACCGTCTGCCATGACTATGAGGCAGTTGTGGCACTTGCCAATGAAATCAAATTGTTTGGTAAATATAAATTCAACAGATGGTAATGGCGCCATTTTGATGCAACAGTTGGCTGAAGGCTGGAACTCTTCGCTGTATGGACAAAAAGAAAAGGTAAAGGAGTTGTATTTTAGCAGCCAGGGAGATAAAATTATTACAACTATTAAGGTTACAGATTAGTTATGAACATACTTTTAATTCACCAGTATTTTTTAGAGGAAGATGATCCGGGCGGCTCCCGCTGGAATGAATTTACACGTGTATGGATGGAACAGGGGCATCAGGTAACTGTAGTTGGGGGAATGATGCACTATAATGGAAAAGAAAAGAAACCGGAATATAAGGGCAGATATTTTGTGAAGAAGGCCCAGGGGGCTGTTACTATATGGCGTTGTCATGTTTCTGAGGCATACAATAAGCATTTTATTGGGAGGCTTTGGGGGTATTTTTCTTTTATGTTTTCATCGCTGTATGCTGGTTTGTTTAAGGCCAAGGGAAAATTTGATGTAGTCATAGTTACTTCACCCCCATTGTTTGTAGGGGCGAGCGGTTACCTTGTTTCCAGGCTCAGGAGAATGCCTTTTGTTTTTGAAGTGCGCGATCTGTGGCCCGAATCGGCTATAGATACCGGGGTGCTGACTAATAAGCTGGTTATTAAACTGGCCTACTGGGTAGAGGGTTTTATATACAAGAGGGCCAGGCTGATCAATGTGCTGACACCTGCATTTTATACGGCGCTCAGGGATAAGAAGGGCATCCCGGAGCGTAAACTGATCCAGATATCCAATGCATCTGATTTCAGCCTGTCGGAAAAACTGCTGCATGAATTTGACCGGGAGGCATTCCGCAAAGAGCATGGGCTGGATGGACGGTTTGTGATCACCTATGTAGGAGCTCATGGTGTGGCCAATTGCCTGGAGCAACTGCTGGATGCCGGTGAAGCCCTGGCAGATACTAATGTGTTGTTTCTGCTGATAGGACAGGGAATGGAGAAGGACAGAGTAATGAAAATGGCTGCCGACCGTAAGGTAGCCAATGTGCGCTTCCTTGATTCTGTGCCTAAGGCTGAAGTTTTCAGGTATATACTGGCTTCTGAAATGGGGGCCTCTGTGCTGAAAAGAGTAGATACTTTTAAGACGGTTTACAGCAACAAGACCTTTGATTATATGTCGTGCAAGCGGCCTATTCTTATGGCAATTGATGGCGTGTCGAGAGAACTGGTGGAAGCTGCAGGGGCAGGCTGCTATGTAGAGCCCGAGAACACATCAGAGTATAACCGAGTGATACGCCTGTACCTGAATGACCCGGAAAGGGTGAAGCGGGAAGGGGAGAGTGGTTACCGTTTTGCCAAGGAAAACTTCGACCGCGAAGTGCTGGCAAAAAAATACCTCGACCATATTCAGGAAATAATAAAAACTTAGAAGCCCGGAATAATTGTTATTGTGGAGAAGCTAATGAATGCATTAAAGCGACATAGCCACCATCTCAGCAATATCTAGCACTTTTACGCTGTCTTCCTTCTCCTTGTTCTTAACACCGTCTGACAGCATGGTCATGCAGAAAGGACAATTGGAAGCAATTATCGTAGCGCCTGTTTCCAGCGCCTGGCCTGCCCGTTCGAAGTTAATGCGGTTTGTACCCGGCTCTTCTTCCTTGAACATCTGGGCGCCACCGGCGCCGCAGCACATGCCATTACTTTTGCAGCGTTTCATTTCTACCAGTTCATTGTCGAAAGCTTCAAGAACTTCGCGGGGCGCATCATATATAGCATTGCCGCGACCTAAGTAGCAACTGTCGTGATAAGTTATTTTCTGTCCTTTGAAAACGCCGCCATCCTTAAGCTTTATGGTGCCTTCGTTGATGAGTTGTTGCAGGAAGGTAGTATGGTGCATTACCTCATAATTACCACCAAGGGCAGGATATTCATTCTTGAAAATATTATAACAATGCGGACAGATGGTGATCACTTTTTTAATACCATACCCATTCATGGTCTGGATATTATTATAAGCCATCATCTGGAACATAAACTCATTGCCCGCCCTGCGTGCAGGGTCGCCAGTACACATTTCTTCCTTACCCAGTATGGCAAACTTAATGCCTGCTTTATCCAGGATCTGGGTAAAGGCTTTGGTTACTTTCTGCGCACGCTGGTCGAAGCTGCCGGCACATCCTACCCAAAAAAGCACTTCAGGATTTTCGCCATTCGCCGCATATTCCGCCATTGATTTTACTGACATAAATTTCACTTTTAGCTTCTCTTAATTATTCATTCTTTTCAATACAATTCCTATTTGCAAATCATCCTAATTAACCCATTAACTATTCACCCAAGCATCCCTGTCATCAGGGCTGAACTTCCAGGGGGCCATATTGTTTTCAATATTGCCAAACATCATATTCCATTCCTGGGGTGCATTGCTTTCTTCCATGATCAGGTTGCGGCGCAGTTGCATGATAATATCCAGCGGGTCTATCATCACAGGGCAGGCATCTACGCAAGCCTGGCAGGTAGTGCATGCACGCAGCTCCTCAACCGAAATATAATTGTTGAGCAATGTTTTGCCATCATCCTTAAATTCCTTGTTGGCAGTAATGTTCTTGCCCACTTCCTCAAGCCGGTCTCGGGTATCCATCATGATCTTACGTGGCGACAACAGTTTGCCTGTATTGTTGGCCGGACATACCGATGTGCAGCGGCCGCACTCTGTGCAGGAGTATGCATCCAGCAGGTTTTTCCAGCTCAGGTCGGTAACGTCTTTGGCGCCAAAGCGTTTATGCTCCGCCTCGGCAGTTGCAGCCGGTGCTTTGTCGGGCTCCATCATATACAGCACCTCATTCTGTATATCCTTCATATTCTTCACCTGGCCATTTGGGGTGAGTTTGGAATAATAAGCATTAGGGAATGCCAGCAGGATATGGAAGTGCTTGGAGTAAGGCAGGTAGTTAAGGAAGAAGAAAATGCCAAGGATATGCAGCCACCAACAGCTCCTTTCTATGCCGATAAGTGTTGACACCGACATGCCCGAAAATAAATGAACAAAATTACCCGATATCCAGAATGGGTTCAAAGCGATATAATGCTCTGCTCCGGGACGGCCCTGCAGCGCCTGATCGGCTGTATTCATAACCAGCAGCAGGGTCATGAGAATTATTTCAGTCATGAGGATGATATTGGCATCTTCGCGAGGCCAGCCCTTCAGTTCTTTCATGTTGAGGCGGCGTACCTTGATAATATTTCTCCTGATGAAAAATATAACACAACCTATAAGTACCAGGGATGCCAGTAATTCGAAAAAGCCTATAAGAAAAGCATACAGCGTGCGCAGACCCTCTGCATGGGCAAACAATCGGTGGTAACCCAGCATGCCATCCAGGAAAATTTCCAGAATTTCGATATTGATGATTATAAAGCCTCCATACACAGCAAGGTGAAGAAATGCAGGTATGGGATTTTTAAACATTTTCTTCTGACCAATAGCCAGCAACAACATGTTTTTCCAACGCTGAGCGCTGTTGTCACTGAGGTCTTCATCGCGACCCAGCAATATGTTTCGCCGCATTTCACCTACCTTCCTGGCGAAAATATAAACGCCGGCAATTGTGCAAACTATAAACAATAACTGTTGTACTAAGTGCATTTTATGGCTAATTAGAGCCCGAAAATAATGGCTTTTGGGCGAAAAACATAGATTATCCGTCATATGCCTTAACAACAGGGGGAAACCGGCTCTTTTACAGTGGCGATATGTTGAAAAATGAGACTTGGGACAGGCACTGGATTTTCAGTCTGAGATAAAATTTATACTTATTATATCTTTAACAAAAAATTGTTTAGGTTTACTCTGATGAAAAAACTTAAAAAGATGAAAAGCAAGGTATTTTTCATGTTTGTTTTCGTTATGCTGCTTGCCAATGGCAGGTTGCATGCCCAGAGCATAACACCTCAGGACCTTGAGAAATTCCAGATTATGGAAGACTCATTGCTGGTTACTGCTGACTCGATGTATGAAGCATTTATTCCGGATACGCGCATAGGCTATTCCGAACGTTTTGTACGCCAACTGGTAAGAGCGCTGAAAATCAATAATTCCTGGTTGTATCCTTTTGATAAGATCAGGGACAAAATAAACATAATCAATTCGGACGACAACGCTTTTCGTATTTTCAATTGGGAAATTACCCCCTCCAACGTGTCTAAACGGTATTATGGCGCCATACAGTTGCCTGGTGAAAAACTTAAGCTGATAGGGCTGAATGATTATGCCGAACAAACCGGCAAGGGCGCTGAAGATAGCGTGCTTACAGGGGGTAAGTGGTTTGGCGCCTTGTATTACCGTATTATGTCGCACGATTTTCAGGGGCATAAAGTATATACAATGTTTGGGTACAATGCAGCCTCTTCGCTCAGCAACCGTAAGCTGCTTGATGCCATGGTGATTGAGGATGGCAAAGTGATTTTTGGGATACCGATATTTGGTGTGGCATCTACTAATTTCCCAAGACACAGGGTAAACAGGTTTATCCTGGAGTATAAAAAAGAGGTTCAGGTATCTATGAACTGGAATGAGGAAAAGAATGTGATCATATTTGATAAACTGGTTTCACAGGTCAATGACCCGCACCGCAAGTATACCTTTGTGCCAAGCGGTCAGTACGATGGCCTCAGGTGGGATAATGAGACCTGGAATTATGTGAGGGACCTGATTCCGGTAACGATACTGGAAGACGGAGAAGCCCCCAGCGACCCGCCGAAAAAATAAGGGGATTAAATCAGTCTTTTTCCATACATTTGCACACTTTTTGTTGAGCCGCTGGTCCGGTAGCTCAGCTGGATAGAGCACCAGCCTTCTAAGCTGGGGGTCATTGGTTCGAATCCAATCCGGGTCACTTTTATAAACATAAAGCGTTGCAAATCAATTGATTGCAACGCTTTTGTTTTTGTGTGAGGCAGAATATGAGGCACTTTTTCAGGACTTTTTGATTATCATACTTCACCCCTGTCGTGCCATGCTTTACGCATAATATCTGCATTTTCTTCGCCACTTGACTTTACGTAGTTCTTAAACGTCTTCACATCCTTATGTCCGGAGATAGCCATGATAGTGAATATTGGTGTGCCTTTCATATGCTCCAAGGTGCAGTACGTCCGGCGTGCAGTATGGCTTTGTAGGAGCTGCCATTTTTCGAACTTCTCAATTTTTACCTTACCTCCTTTAGTTATCTTCTTTACAAATTCCTCTTTAAGAGACGGAATGTTTTTGCCGATCTCTTTTAAGTAATCATTGAATGGTTGGTTTTGAGGGCACGAAGGAAAACCATTTGAATATTTTGTGAATATCCTTTGAGCGATTGGATGAATTGGTATTGTTACTTTTGCATTTGTCTTAGTTTGTAACACATAAATATTGCCATTCCTTATTTGCTCCAAGGTTAATTTTGAAAAGTCACTGTACCTTAAACCTGTCTTACATGCTGAAACGAATAGATCTCGTACCAATTCATAAGTTGGGTTACTAAATTCATTGTTGTTCATCAAATCCTCAATTTCAGAATCAGTTAAATATATACTGTCGCTGTTCTCACTACCAATCATGCCTCTCACGTTGATGTCAACGTCCTTGCCAATTAACTTTTTCTCCTGAGCATAACCGACCATAAGCATAAATTTCTTGAGGTAGGTACTTTTGGTGTTTAATGCAAGCACTTGAATGTTGCACATATAATCCTCATAATCATCTACAAGTTGTTGTGAAATTTCGGTGACAAAATACTTTTTGCGCATGTAGTCTTCAAACTTCTGATAGCTTTTGAGTGTAGATTCATATGGTTTAATACTGTTGCGTTTTATTACTAACTTTTTGTTTGACCTTCTATTTCCCGCCTTGGTGTCATCAATCATTTGTTGAAAGAAATCCTTGATAAGAATTTTATTCTTTTTTTCAGGCTCAACCTTCGGTTTGTTTCTCTTCCCAAGTGCCCTCTTCACCATTTCTCTGGTAATGTTATCCCCGAACTCCTTTTCCAGTTCATCAAAAAGATTACGGAATTTCTGCTCTTTATTCAATAGCCTACTATACAATAGAGCATTCTTAGCCCCAGCTTTGGGTTCAAACTTCGTATTATTCCAATCAGAATAATGAATGCTTTCCTTGGCTGGTATTATTAGTCGGTTATTGTCCCAGCATAGTGTGAAATAAATTGACGTTATCTCTTTACTAGAGGCAGGCGGAGTGCCTTTAACTGGGGGTTTTCGTATGTATTTATTGATCCTCATAAAATTGGTTGTTTTTTAAAAATGAACGCATCAACATCACTCTTTTTGAATAAGTACTTTCTATCTGAACCGCCAAATCTGATTTTACCTTCCTTTACATACTTAGTTAATGTCGTAGGACTTAGTTTCATCAGTTCGGCAGCTGCGTCACGAGTTAGTAATTCATCGCTTTGGGTATCCCTGCTATAAGCTTGGGCCTTTTTCAATTCATCAGCGACTATTTCTCTAATCATTTCAGAAAGCTCAGATTTCGGCGTTATAACGATTGAGTTGTGTTCCATTGGATTTGTTATTTAAAATTCTTCTTAATGAGTTACTTGTTAGGTTTGTAATGTGCGCTGGCAAGGTTCCCGGAGCATTACCAGCGCACCCATCGTGATTATCTGCTAATTTATTTTGGGCCCGGCTACAGTACGGAATTTATTCCGCTAATACCTCTCTGATAATTCTTTTCTCAGCAATTTTAACTGATCGTTGTCTTACCAAGTGGAGGGCGTTTCATCGCTGCTCAGTTGCGATTACATTTCCCCTGTTTTGTAAAATTCTCGCACCATCAAATCACTTGGTATTTCCTTGACCTTATCAATCTGCTTGAAGAAGTAGGGAGTATTTGTATCATGGCATTCAGCCTTTAATTTTCTGGCCCAATCGGTGTTGAAGGGTCTCTTATGATGCCCACTCTCACCACCTTGTATTACCCAGTCTATGGAATTATTTTGAAGCCATGGCAATAGGGTAATCTCATCAAGTTGCGGCTCAACCGATAGGAACTTCTTTCCGTTAACTTCTAGTAGCTGAGTTATCAAAGTGTTTGCTGTAGCTTGATTCACCGGGGATGTACCGAACATTACATTTGTGGGTGGAGTTACTTTCCACGCATCCGGAATGTACTTGTTGATATTGCTTGGGCGTTTGGTAAGAAGCAGGAACATAAGATTAGGGTATAAGCCATTGCTGATATTCGCAAAAAATCTCTGCCTTAAAACATCTGTTGTATATTCAAGCGCAATGCCATTATGATCATTAAGCGGCATCGGCTTTTCGAAAATGTCCTGCATTGAACCTACAAACACT
>CAIUZK010000117.1 GCA_903903635.1 uncultured Bacteroidota bacterium | reverse complement strand
GGTTCGTGTAAGAGGCATTTCTTTTATAATTGCAGTTTACCCAATCCTTGTCAATTCCTTCCATTTTATAGGCATATTTTATCTGCTCATTATTATGAAACAGTAAACACGCAAACTCAATGTTGATAAAATTTTCATTGTAATTCAGCTGAATATGCGAGTTTTGTAGTAGCGGTTTTTCTTTGTCAAAAACCAGAAATGAGGTGATCCGCGTGACTTGTATCTCGGGTTGATAATTTACGGTTTGTGGATCAATTTCATAGATCGAGTACGGAGTAAGTATATATAGCTTTTTAGTGCTGTCGCTGTACCGGATATCAATAATATTATCAGGATTTGGAAAACCGTCATTCTCCGCAAATAACTGGCTCTGATATGTTTGTGTATTAATTCTTAGCATTCCCATGTTTGACCTTGCCCATAAATATCCGAAATCGTCAATGCAGATTTTCCAAAACAAGCAGGTTGGAAGCCCTTGCTCGATGCTTAAAAATGAAACAGAATCAGTAGCAGGATCAATTCTTCCGATTCCATGTGACAAGGTTGAAAACCAGATAATACCATGGTGGTCTTCTTTAATATCCTGGATTATCCAGTCAGTTATTGCTCCGTATTTACCTTTATTCCTGCTATAAAGTCTTACTGTTTTACCATCTTTTTCTATTTTATTTATTCCTTTTTGTGTGCCCAGCCATACACTGCCATCTGTTGCAATACAAATCGCTCTGATTTTCATGTTGGTCAGTCTTGCAGGGGATCCTGATGACGTATCCAATACCGTGTAAGTACTACAGCCAGAATCAAATTTTATCAGACCTTTGCCATAGGCGCCAACATATATACAGCCGTTTTTACCAAGAATCACGTCTCTTAAGTGGAAACTAAATGGAAAATGATATTCATGTATATTGGAGATTGCTTTGTTTTTTAGTTTGAATGAACAGAAATTCGGAGATGAATAACACCATATATTTCCATGCGAATCAGTCTGGAAGTAATCTACCGACTTAAAATTTTCATTTGCACTCTGCATGAATTCTTTTGCATCAATTTTGCTGACCTTGCCTGTCACCGGATCATATTGGGCCATCCCGTGGCCTTTACCTAATAAAAATGTCCCATCAGTGCAGGGAAAAAAACTTTGAAAACCATCAAACGGCTTTGATATATAGTTTCTGCCGCTGGCAGGATACGTTTTAATCTCGAAGTTAATGAAGTCATACCTTTCCAGATTCTGCTTCCCAATCCATAAAATACCTTCTCTGTCGTGGAAAAAACTTCTGATAGGTATATCACTTCCTGAAAGGCTTAATGGATTTGTTTCTTCATGAACAATACGCCGGAAAGTTTGTGATTTCCAGTTAAAAACTGAAATTCCTTCGGCGTTTCCTGTAAGTACAACACTATCATTTAATAGGTATAAGCAATCTATTATCATCCCAAGAAGCGAGCAAGTATCGTTTTTAAGTGGCAGGAATTGTTTTAATCCATTTGTTGCCCTGTCAATCATCAATAGTCCGTTACCATAGGTGCCGCAAAGAATATTGCCGTTCGGTAATTCAAGCAGAGTCCCGCTATTAGGATAAACAGACCATATTTTTTTTGTTTTTGGATCAAACCTCACAAACTCTTTATTTATGCTTATCCATTCTTCTCCTTCTCTGTCTTTTAAATAATGATAACATATATGACAATCAACACCTTCATGATTAAATGCTGTAATTTTCCTGCTCTTTTTGTCGAATTTGACCAACCCTTTTAGCGAACAGGCTAAAATGAGTTGAGTATTTTCTTCAGCTGAAATTTCCTCAATGTTATATCCATCCATGTAAAAATGTTCAAACCATTCTCCTTCTGAATGATATAAATACAGGCAATTGAAGGAAGCACACCAAAGGTGATTCTGCGAATCAATATAGATGCTATTTATGTGATTTTCGCATAGCGATGTAGTATCATTTGGTTTATTTCGGAATGTTTTGAAAGTATGCCCGTCGAACCGGCAGAGTCCATTAACTGTAGCCAGCCATAAAAAACCTGCGCTGTCTTGTTTAATATCTGTAATGGCGCCATCACTCAGGCCTTCTTTAGTGGTATAATGCGTAAAATGATTTTCTATTGCCTGACCATAAACAGTAACATCTATGTCAACTACAATTATAATCATCAGTACATACCAAAGCCTTCGCCACACTTTTTCTGTTGGCAAGAGCATTGGTCTGCTATGTTTGTTTATTAACTTCAATGGTTGTTTAGAGAATCGAGTATTGCTGGCTAAACCGAAAATTAATAAAATAATTAAGGAAAGCACTAACACTTTAGTGCTATTGCAGTTGCAAAAGACTTGTCATTACCTTTACATCTTATGGCGAATGCAATAAATGTGGTGATTGTGGAAGATGTGCGCGACATCAGGGAATCGCTTCTGGCGCTCATTTCGGGCATGACGGGCTACCATTGTGCAGGTGTGTATGCCACTGCCGAAGCTGCAATAGCCGATATGCCTGCCATAGTACCAGATGTGGTGCTTATGGACATCAACCTGCCCGGCATCAATGGCATAGAAGCTGTGAGGCAACTGAAAGACCGGTTCCCTGAAATTAATTTCCTGATGTGCACCGTATTCGAAGACACCGATAATATCTTCCGTGCACTGGAGGCTGGCGCTGGCGGCTATATTGTAAAAAATAATTCTCCCCTTAAAATACTGGAAGCCATAAAAGAAGTAAATGAAGGTGGCGCACCCATGAGCGCCGCTATAGCCAAAAAAGTGATCCATTCATTCCGTAAGGTGGCTAAAGAACCTTCAAGTCATGCCCTGCTCTCCGCCAGGGAAATGGAAGTGCTTCAGTTACTTTCAGATGGCCTGCTTTACAAAGAAGCTGCGGATAAACTGAACCTGAGTGTAGAAACCATAAGAAGCCATTGCAGGAAGGTTTATGAGAAATTGCATGTAAACACCAAGCTGGAAGCAATAAATATTGTTTTCGGAAAAAGATGATCCAACCTTGTTATCCTTGTGCAAACTTAACTTCCAATAGATAAACTGCCGAAACTAAATAATCTTCCAGGTCGCCGGGGTAGTTGAACTTTGCGCACACCCAATCCATTGGCTGCCGATTTTAGAACACTACCACACTTTTTTCCCAGCCAGTAACACTAAAGTGCTATTGTGCCCATAACTATTACTTCCCAATTTTGTACCAGACAAAATTATCTTTTATGAAAACAAAAATTCTTTTTTTGCTACTTGCCATGATCTGCCTCTTGAGCAATACATCCCGGGCCCAGTCGCTCGACCGCCAGGTACTCGGCGCGGCAGGCAACTATGCTTCAGCATCTTGGGGTGCACTTTCGTCCACCGCAGGAGAGGGGGTTATTAATACCTCTGTCACATCTTCACTTGTGATTACGCAGGGCTTTCAGCAACCCCTGCAAAGCGATGTCGCTGTTTATGAAGTCCTGGCCAGTAACACATCCGTAACGGTGTTTCCGGTTCCGGCAGCCGATGTGGTTAATGTGCTCATCAAAACCGACAACCCGGTTACTCATTTCACCGTAAACCTGTATGATATGATCGGGCAGCAACTTATTCTGCCCTCCACCCTGGGAATGCAGGGATCAGCTATAAATAATTCTTATGACCTGCGCTACATTGCCAACGGGCAATATTTAATACTGGTAACTGACGACCAGGGCCGGCAGGTAAAGACAATCAAATTCACAAAGATCAATTAATACTAATGCACATTTAAACAAAATTTTATGAAAGCAATTAATCTCTTTTTGGTCATTGCCCTCATGGTGGCAGTACAAATGAATGCGAAAGCACAAGCGCCTGAATTGATGAATTACCAGGCAGTAGCGCGCAATGCCAGTGGTGGTATACTGGCAAATACCAACGTTGGCATCCGCTTTACTATTCGCGATGGCGGCACCTCCGGCACCATTCAGTACCAGGAAACGCAGTCTGTCACAACCAATGCCTATGGATTATTTAACCTGCATGTAGGCGGCGGAACAGTTGCCTCAGGCGATATGAACAGCGTGACCTGGAGCAGCGGAACAAAATACTTGCAGGTAGAGATTGACCCCACCGGCGGCAGCAGTTACGTGGATATGGGCGCGCAGCAATTGGCCAGCGTACCCTATTCGCTATATGCAGGTACTGCAGGCAGCGCCAATACGCTTACAGGCACAGTCACTATGGGTGGCGATGTCACCGGCACCAACAGCGCGGCTTCGGTTGTGAAACTACAGGGCAATAATGTGAGCGGCACAGCGCCCACTACGGGCCAGAGCCTGGTATGGAGTGGCACCGCCTGGACGCCAACTACTGATGCAGTCAGCGTAAGCTCAGTTACAGCAGGCACAGGCCTCTCAGGGGGCACCATTACCACTACCGGCACCATAAGTATGCCCAATGTAGGCACGGCAGGCACTTATGGCTCGGCTACACAGGTGCCGGTATTCACCACCGATGCGCAGGGCCGCGTTACCGGCGTCACCAACACCACTATCCCTCCCGGTGGCTCTGTTACTTCTGTAACGGCTGGCACTGGCCTCTCCGGTGGTACTATAACTACCTCGGGTACTATTAGCCTGCCTTCAGTGGGTACATCCGGCACTTATGGTTCTGCAACACAGGTACCGGTAATTACTACTGATGCCCAGGGCCGGGTAACCGGTATAACCAACACCACTATTTCAAGCACAGGGGGTACTGTTACCTCACTGAATACAACAGCTCCGCTCACAGGAGGGCCTATAACCAGCACCGGCACCATAGGCATGGCCACATCGGGCGTAACTGCTGGTACCTATGGCACATCAACCCAGGTCCCCGCAATCACTGTAGACGCCTATGGCAGGATAACCAGTGCCTCCAACACAACCATTACCGGCGCCGCCCCTACAGGCGCTGCCGGCGGAGATCTTACCGGAAGCTATCCTAACCCAACCTTAGCGGCCTCTGGTGTAACAGCAGGCACTTATGGCAGCGCCACCACTATACCAAAAATTACCGTTGATGCAGCAGGCAGAATAACCACTGCACTCACTACCGCATTAATACCGGTACCCCCGGGGACTGCTCCAGGTCAGATACTTTTCTGGAGCGGCTCAGCATGGATACTTCTGGGCACCGGTTTAGCTGGTCAGGTCTTAGCCATAACCGGAACAGCTCCTTCCTGGATAAATACAACTGCTGTACTGTCTACAACTGCAGTATCAGCCATTACTACCTCAACAGCCAGTTGCGGCGGCAATATTACCAGCAACGGTGGCGGAGCTGTAACAGCCAGGGGTGTGTGCTGGGCCACCACTCCCACACCAACCGCAGATCTTACCACTAAAACCACTGATGGCACTGGCAGCGGCGCTTTTACCAGCAGCATTACCGGCCTTATGTTTGGTACTACCTACTATGTTCGGGCCTATGCCACCAATAGTGCAGGTACCGCGTACGGCAATCAATACAGTTTCACCACACCTATGCTTGCCATAGGTTCCAGCTTTGGAGGTGGTAAATTGGCATATATTCTTCAGGTGGGCGACCCTGGCTATGATCCAAATGTTCCTCATGGCCTTATTGCAGCCCCTACCGACCAGAGTACAGGAGGATACGGCTGTTTTGGAACGTTTGAAGGTGCTACAGGTTTTCTGTTAGGTATGGGCAGTAATAATACCGAGATAATTTATCAGAACTGCGGTACTTCAGGCAATGCAGAAGCTATCTGTAAAAGCTATTCTGGTGGCGGCTTTCACGATTGGTATTTGCCCAGCAAAGATGAATTGAATGAATTATATATTAATAGAGTTGCAATAGGTGGTTTTGCCAGTAACAACTATTGGAGTTCGAGTGAGTACAACGGTGCTCAAGCCTGGCTCCAAGATTTCGTCGGTGGCGGCCAGGGCCCCGAGCCCAAGAACTTTACATGGTGTGTACGTGCTGCCCGGGCTTTTTAATAATTTAACTATTTAAAAATAAAACAGAGGAAGCCGAAAATCTGATCAAAGAGTAGGCGGGAAATTTCAAAGTTATCATGGGAGTTTATCAAAACCAGGTGCCTGCTATTGGCACAAGTGCCGCGCCAGGTATTTGCAATATTTTAGAAAAGCCATATGTTATATGGAAAGGACAATCGGGAGGAGATACATCATATATCTGGTATGGTCCCTGGCTGGGAGTAAGTCCGCAGCAAAGTCAGATAAGAACTTCTGATAGCCCGGCAATTGCAAATTTTCAAGGTAATGCATATTACGCCTGTAAAGGTGCGGGTAGTGATGTTCAGATTTACTACTGGAGTCTGAATGAGACTAAACAGGCTTTTACATCCCCACAACCAATGGGAGGGAACTCAAGTAATGCTCCAGGAATGGTCGGAAGTGCCAAAGCATTATATATGGCCTGGAAGGGGGAACCTGGTGATAATAGGATTTTTTGGGCAAGGTCTATTGATGGTAAAAACTGGACACTTCATGAGCCTATGCAATCCGGGGCAAAATTTAATATGTCGAGTAGTACACCAGCATTGGCAAGTAGCGGATCATTAGTTTACATGGCATGGAAAGGAGCAAGTGATAATTTAATATGGTGGTCAGTGTATGACGAAAATACGGGTCAATGGTCGCCACAGTCTCAGATACCTTCTTCATCAAATGGTTTAACAAGTACTGGCCCTGCATTGCTATGCCATGACGGAGGTGTTACTGTAGCATGGAAGGGCAGTGGTTCAGATGCTGGTATTTATTTTAGTTTTATGGACGATATAACAAATAAATGGAGCCTAATGACACAGAGATATGGCATTGGTACAAGCGATCGGCCTGCTTTATATATTGATGTAAATGGCACTCCATCGCTTTGCTGGAAAGGTGAAGGCTCTGATACAGGAATTTATTATGGTCCAATAGTGCTTGGAAGGTATTATTCATTATCGCTCAAACAGTTTGAGATTAAAAATAATAGATCTCCAAACAGAGAAACCGATACAGACTATATTGCTTTAAGCGCATCTGTAAATGGTGCTAATGGAAGGGTTGTTAAAAAGTTTATGGGTGATTGCTCTGAACCAAATACATATCAGGTCGGGCTGAATATTTCATCCATTTATATAAGAGACACGGATAGATTATATTTAACATATCATATATTGAATAAAGGAGGCTCTGAAAGCAATGATTTTATGACAAAGCTTTCTGATTATGCTGAAAGCTTGGTAACCAAGTATTTAACAAATGTATTAACTAATATAGCAGTTGATCTAACAACCGATGCTTTAGTCGCTATCCTGGGCGCAGAAATAGGTGCAGCAATTGGAACTGCAATACCGGTACCACTTGTTGGTACAGCCATTGGAGCATTAGTTGGTTTTGTAATGGGTACTGTATGGGGTGACATTTGTCCAAATTGTGATGGTCCAGTTGCCGCTGGAATTCACTCTTTCACTGGAGCACAGCTTCGGAGCCTATGTGGTATGTCTGCTTCGCTTCCAGATGGCTTTCCTTATATAGTATCAGATGATAATCCAGGTGTAAAATCAAATCCCGGTTGTGGGTCTAACTCTGACTACGTTGTAAACTGGATGATTGGAAACCCAGCAGTGGTTGATGCGTAAATTTCATAGTTAAGTCTTCTAATAAAGCCGAGTTTCCTTAATATCGCTTCCCACTAAGCCAAGCCTACAGTGGGTGGAGTAGGATACGGCGTAATTAGGCACTAAATCTGAAGTGAGGCTGATCACAATCACCTACTCAAAAAAAGCTGAATTTTAATCACAATATGAATCAAAACTGTTGATCAATAAAAACGGTAGCAATGCTGCTTTTATTCAGCCGGTATTCCTTCATTGGATATTATTCCCACCAAATTCGGCTGCGAGAAGATTTAATCCTGTAACAAAATTGTACAAACACTTTGAACACATGTCGATTAATAAAGTGTAAAAATTGACCCCGGCACCTCTACTTCGTAAATTGCGATTACGGTCACGCCGGCCTTTCACCAGCCGTTTATCCAAAAATCGGATTCTGACTTGAACGGAGAGCTCCAAAACGCGCCAGGTGCCGATTTTCCATGTTGTCCTATATCTCAATTACCGTTAAGCATCCGGTCAATGCTGACCGGATGCTATAAATGCTACTTTTCCCATATCATCACCATACCATTAAAATCATCAGAATTAATCATTCCCATAGATTCAAGGAGCCATACGTTACCTATCAGGCAAATTTCAAATCTGCGGTTCACTGATAGCAACTCTTTATAGTTGTCTAATTGATCCCGGTATTTACTTATTTGGTTTGCCCTGCCGGCATCATCAGTTTCAATGTAATGTTTGAGATAAAAGATAAACATATCTGCAAATATGCCGCAGATTTCTTCATCATCGATGTCATAGGATAATCCGAAACCGGACGGTTTGTCGTTCTTCCAGTATGCGTGGATAGAAATTAATTTTCCAAAATTACTTTCGCCCTTTAAGAGCTTTTCCAACCTCTTTCTTTGTTTCATAACAGTTTTTTTGTTTGAAGCGAAGATGTAAGGCAATTCCTGAAGACGGAGATAAAACGAGAAAGACTATTACATGTTTGAAATAAGCTTCCACCGGCCTACAAACTATTTTGCTGACTCTCGATAACAGATAAGTTTCCTGTCAGTACTGACCGCCAAACGCTAAAAAACGCTAAAGCCGTGCAAAGCTTTCCTGGCGCCGGTAGAAATGTCATACGGTTCTGCTACCCTTGTCGAAACAATCTAAACACAAATTTTATGAACGAACAAGTAATCGAGTTTCTCAAAGGAACTCCAAACAGCAACAAGACAGCGATCACCGCAGCAACAGGTATCAAGGGTCTTCCACTCTTCAACCTGCTAAAGAAGATGCTGGGCGATGCACAGATCACCGCACAAGGCGAAGGGCAGGAATCGACTTACTCCCTGAACGAGAACTACAGCAAAGGACAGGTAGCCGAAGAAAACACCGGCACTGACGAACAAAACGAGAAGGTAGATCAACCCGGTGCAGAAGTTAAAGAAGAAGTGAAGGAAGAACAAACTGGTGCTATCGTTGGTAACGAAGTGAGGAAAGAAGAACCAATCACTAAAGAAACCAAGGCAAGTACAAGCCGCGATAATAGCAAGTACCTCTTCATGGGTGCAGAATATGGTAAAGGCCCCTTGGTTCGTGCGGTTGTAGCTAAGTATGTGGAAGATAACCCGGACACCACATACAAGCAGCTAAAAGAAATATTCCCCGATACCCTCATGAAACGTTTTGGGGTGTTCGCCAGCGAGACAGAGGCAAAGAAACTGTCGGGCAACAAGCCACGATATTTCCTCAAGCCCGAACAAATGATAAAAGTCAAGGGCCAGTCCATCGCCATTTGTAACCAGTGGACGGCAGCTTTAATCGAACCCTTCATCAAAGAGGCCAAGGAACTTGGGTACAAAATCAAATAGCATTCAATTTACTGTTAATTTAAAACGGGGGCTGGTATGGCCTCCGTTTTTAGTTTGTACAGTTGTCCAAAGGTCGATATTGCATACTTCTTGTCTGACCGTTCGCTCGCTTGCTGCAAGCCATTTATACTCAAAAACAGTTTGGAGGCTCCTAATAAGCCACGAAACTTACCAGGAAGGCGTTTGTTTTAAATAATACAACTTAAAAATCGCTACTCCCGTCCGTTCTATTCCCTGTAGCATCAATTTACTTTTTCCCATTTACCAGTAGTTTTACTTCTTATCTCAACGGTTTTCCATATCCCGGTTTTACCATCTTTTTCATCTCTTATACCATCTTCCATTCTTTCTGAAAGTACCTTCCAGTTCCATTTGTTGGTCGCTATGTCATGGCTAAGTATTATGGTACTTATATTACCTGCACCAATTCTCGCTGTTACACTAAATGATTTATTTTGAATATTAGGCGTGTCGATGTATCCCATTACTGTCGAACCTAAAAATTCATCTTTGGTAAATTGACCGGATTTGTTTTGAATATAAAAATCATAAAATTCTGTTCCATTTACTGCGTGGCCAGTTTGTAAAGCAAAATCTTCCCTGCCATCGAAATTGAAATCGGCAACAACTATATCATAATCATCTCCCCTTTTTTTATAACCAGTAGAATAAGATATTGCACAGCTATCAAAACCCTCAAATAATCCTTTATCAGGTGTGTATAAGATATGTTGAATAACCTTTTTATCTTCTTTTCGGATTATTGAAACATCAATATTGAAAATATCATTTCCACTTTCTTGAATTGTCTTTTTTTCAGAGATTTCAAAATCGAAAACTTTAGAAAGCTGCGAATAGAAAAATATTTTTACTTCTGGTTGAAGGTTAAAATCTTTAGAGTGCATTATCGGAGCTTCCTGTTGGTTTTTAAAATTGGAAGAAGAGTTTTGAAGAGCAGGAATTTTTTCATCTTGACTTAGATAATCAATCAGTTTTTCACCCGAACTTTTTTCATAAACATCTCCGTCTTTTATCTCGTAATACAAATTTGTTGGTTCCCATAATCCTTCGTCTTTACTGCCAGAGATAATGGCATCATAAAGGTCGCTGTAGTCTGCCAAACCTTGTTCTGTTCCGCTGGCTTCATGTTCTTTTACTCGTGTTCTTCTTCGTGTATCATCAGTACGCGGATCTAAGCTAAACAGGAAACTATACTGGGTATGGTTAAAAGCTGGGTTATCCAATGTTTTAGCTGCTTCTACATCCGGAGGAAATTCAACGATATGAAAACATTTTGTCGGATCGCTTTTTAAAATCACTGCCAGACACGTTACATCACGCCGTCCAGGCCATTTACTATAGCTCGTCACCCTGACGTAACCTAACTTCTTGGCAAAAGATATGTGGTACAAATAACATCCAACAACAAAAGAAGCCAGAAATAGTAATGCAACTATTATTAATTGTTTTGTTCTCTTTTTTACCAACTTAGTCTTAGTTAGTCCATAAAAAAAAGCTGGAAAAAAAATAAAAAAAGATAATAATAATTTCCCTTCATTATTATACCACTTTGATTCCTCTGGAATAGATAAACTGGTTATAGGAGGTGTTAAGTCATTTATCGTTTGGTTAGGAGAAATATTATTATCTTGATTTGCCTCTTGAGAACTAGGTGGTTGATGTTTAATTTCAGATAAAGTAAATTCATTGCTATATTTCCCCATTGTGCTACTATAGCTGATTCTCATTGAATAATCTTTAGAAATATCCAATCCATTTAATTCGTAAGTTGTTGTTCGGAGTCCCCCTAAGACAAGTTTTAAAGTAATTTTTGCAGAGATAATTGGTATTTCCACGTTGAACCCATTTTTTATAGATTGAGTAGAATGCAGATTTCCATCGACAAATATTTTAGTAGAAGAATCAACAAGAAGCCATTCGCCGGGAAAGGAAACATACAAATTGCCCTTTTTTGTTTGACTTTTCAAGTCGGTGACTATAACCGAATTATTTGTAATTTCTGGTTCCTTGATTATTGATAGCGGAGGAGGATCAAGTTTTCCGAGGTGAGTTGAAAAGAAATTGCTCAATGGCATCCAAGCGTCCATACCTTCTTTCCATACAAGATCATCATATTTTAAAATACCATTTTCAATTAGCTTTTGGATTTCGTCTTCTTCTATCGGGCCGTTTTGATTGCCAAGTATTAGATACCACCACTTCGGATTATTTGAGTCCATCTTTCTGAATTTTATATGTTCCTCGAGCTAAACATCGATTACAAAAATGCTAAAGTAGCAAAGACTTACGAATATGTCATTGTCGCACCCACGTACATGTTGGAATTTGTTGCCCGTACATGGCACAGATTCGAGATCAGGAACTACTTCAAAGAATCGCCCTCAAGTTGAAACAACTTCGGGAGAAGAAAGGTCTGTCCCAGGAACAGGTATACAACGAGACCGACATTCACATCGCCAGGATAGAAACAGCCAAGGTCAATTTCTCCGTCAGCACCCTATCGAAACTGTGCGAATACTTCGAAATATCGTTATCTGAATTTTTCAAGAAAATTTGAGGAGTTATGGCAGTTACGAATACCGCCTTTTGAACGGTATCCGTAAAGCAACCATCACTTCGTCATTGGCTTAATTTTGTTTAGCCTGTTGGAATTCGATAAACTCAGATACATTCTTTCTGAAATGTAATTTCGTGATCGCAATGCCGGACTCGCCGCATTCCATACAATCGAAGTCATAAATCGATTTGTCGTTACCGCAAAACTCGCAACACAGTTCACTGTCTGTTGCTTCTTCTTTCTTTTTGTTGTGATTCATTTGTTTTTTTGTTAAAGCGAAGGAAACAGATAATTCCTGAACCGGCCTGAAACCGAGGACTTTTCTTCACTTTCCCCAGAACCGTATCTTATATAGTATACAGGAAGTTCGCGAAATGCATCATTCATGGAGAGACAACTCCATATGAGTGTGGAGTTAGAGAGGTTGTATTTGTCTTGAATTAAGGCTGGCGGCCTAACTCTAAACCATCTGTAAGCCTACAAGGAATGGTCGCGAAATCGGAAGAAAGAATAGCCGTTGCGCGCGATCCATTTAGCGCCCTGCGGCAGTGCGCACATTTTGATTTTACCCGTCAGTGCACAACAATTTTCCAATCCCGGAAGGAATGCGCGCTGTTAGGCTGGCTCCGTGCGCGTTTCCTTTGAATTCCACCCAATCCACCTGCCCGTTTTGTCATCAAGTCCGCGCGCCCTCATTTCCATGCGCGCAAATTCCTGCGCGTCTATTTTACCGCTTACGATGTCGAGCAGTAATTCTGCGCGCAGACTGTTGAACAAGAAGATGGGGTTCTCTTCATCCGGGATCAGACCGAGACTTGCCGCTGCTCTGTAGTGATTGATTTCTGTTTGTGTCATAATTTCTTAGGATTGGAATGTTATCAATATTCGCAGGGCAACAAAATTACTTTGCCCACACACCATAAAACTGCCTCGTCAGCTTTGAAGTCAGTAAAGGGTATATTCTGAGTTTTGAGGATGTTCCCGTTTCCATCATCGCATGTTACTGTTGCCTTGTTGCCTTCATGTTTTATAATT
>CAIUZK010000116.1 GCA_903903635.1 uncultured Bacteroidota bacterium | reverse complement strand
TTGTTGAGGGATTGCATGAAGGCTTCGTGCTCGGTGCGGATGATGGCCAATTTGTCGGGATAGGATAGTTCGGGGGTTGGGTTTGAATAGGTTGTTGGGGGGTGTGGTGGTGCTGGCGCTGCCTTGATTTCATCGGGGGTATATGGGTCGGGATCGCCCTGGGGAGGGTTTTCGGACCAATGCACAACGTCTTGTATGTCGAGCTGAGTTTCTTTTATGTTCTCTTCTTTTTTGGGTATGCAGCCGTGCTCATCGAGCTTACCGAGCAGGATGGAGCGGCTACTCGCTTTGGCCTGGGTCCGGATAAAGTCGTCGAGCATAGACTGGACTTCGAGGGCTTTATCGGGGTTCTTTTGATTAACGAACTCCATGAATCGGTTCCGCAATTCAATGGTTTCGTTGAGGGCGTTGCCTTTGGTGAGTTTGCGAACAAGGGAGCCGAGTTTGCAGACGTTGTTGACCTCATCGTTGGTTAGCTGATTAAATGCTCTTTCTGGCGCCAATAGTTTTTCCTGGTAGTTGGTGAGCAGGAGCCATGCGTTTTCGGTGCCGATGGATGGCATGTTGTCGGTACATTTTTTGAGGCGATCCCAGGCGTTATCGGCAGCCCAGAAATGAACGGTGCGGCGGCTGATGCCGAGCATTTGTGCGATCTCGGTCTTTGTCAAATTTGTTTTGATAAAGAGCGATTCGGCGAGTTCTTTTAAATCTTGGTTGTTCATGATCAGAATTATAGGATTAAAGAATTTTCAGAATGATTACAGGACTTATGAAAAGCCCGGTTTGTTTTTCGCGCATAAAGTTCCGACGGGTATATGGATTGGGGAAATTGAATATCTATGACAGTACGGATTTCGTACTATGACAGACCGTATACGGTCTGTCATAGATTTTTTTCCGGGGCTAAATGGTTGGTATTTAGTTGAGTATATGTTAGAAGTTGAGTGTGGAATTCGGGAGTGGCTAAATTATGGGGTTTTGTTATGGGTTTTGGGAGATATTGGTTGGAAAACTAATGGGTGGTAAAGGGTTTGTTCGGAAGCGGGACGCTTCCACATGACGGGACGAAGCGGGACGCTTAGACCAGTGGCCAGTGGTTTATACATAAAGTTATGAAATTGTTTAAACATTGATAACAGGCTTTGGCATAATGTAGTGTTACAAAAAGTGGTGGCAATTTGCGCCATTAACTCCCCCCACCCATTCAAATAATTCAAAAAGGATTACTTTAGTTGTATGGAAATAACAAGCGATACCGCTGTAGTCACTTCATCAAAATCTATTCACCGGGCATGGTCTATGTACGACTGGGCCAACAGTGCATACAACCTGGTCATTACTTCGACAATATTTCCGGCCTATTACAATGCAATAACTACTGTAACTAAAGATGGGGTAATTATCAATGATAAGGTTTCATTTTTTGGTATCAGCATTAAGAACTCTACCCTGTTTGATTATTCCATTGCTACAGCCTATTTCATAATTGCCATGATATCGCCCATATTATCTTCTATCGCCGACTATAAGGGCAATAAGAAACGCTTCATGCAGCTATTCTGCTATATAGGATCTGCAGCATGTTGCAGCCTTTTTTTCTTCAATAAAACTACGCTCGAACTGGGAATCATTTGCTCTGCCCTTGCAGCACTTGGCTATTGCGGCAGCCTAGTATTTTATAATGCCTACCTTCCCGAAATAGCGCGGGAAGATGAGCGGGACAGGGTAAGCGCGCAGGGATTCGCCTACGGATATATAGGCAGCGTATTGCTTCAGGTCATTTGCTTTTTCTTTGTGCTGAAACCGGAATGGTTTGGCATAAAAGATATTTCCTTCCCGCCCAGGCTATCTTTTCTGCTCGTAGGTATATGGTGGGCAGGCTGGGCGCAGATCACTTTTTTCAAACTACCCAAGGGAATACCGCTCGCCAAACAACCCGGACATAGTCTGCTTGCCAATGGTTTTCATGAATTAAGGAAAGTAATGGCGCATATCAGGAAATTGCCTGTGCTCAGAACCTATCTCGGCGCCTTCTTCTTTTACAGTATGGGTGTGCAAACGGTAATGCTCGCAGCAACACTGTTTGGCAGTAAGGAGCTGAAACTGCAAACCATCCAGCTCATTACGGTTATCTTGCTCATTCAACTGGTAGCTATTGCAGGGGCTTTTATAATGGCTAAACTATCAGATTTATTTGGCAACCTGCAGATATTGTTGTTTGTCGTGCTTATCTGGATATGCATTTGTATTGCAGCCTATTTTACCCATACGTCAACACAATTCTACATTATTGCAGCGATAGTTGGATTGGTAATGGGCGGCATACAATCATTAAGCCGCTCCACCTATTCCAAACTAATGCCCCCTACTCACGACACTGCTTCCTTTTTCAGTTTCTATGATGTCACCGAGAAGTTTGCCATAGTAATCGGCATGCTCACTTTTGGATTTATCGATAACCTCTTGGATATGCGCACTGCCATCCTGGCCTTAATTACCTTTTTTGTAATTGGGGCTATTATCTTAATAATTGCCATCAGGATACCCAAAACAGAAATACTTTGTTAATCCATTAAAATACACCTGGCATAAAAAAGATCAGTCTACACATGGTGCATAGACTGACCTTTTCATTTCTATAATGATAAAGCTAATTTTGTTGTATTACATGTCAATGGTAATATATTCGGTAATAGAGGTATAACCTATATTGCCATATCCGTTGGTAGTGCGTGATGTTGCAGATAAGCAAAATCCATAAGCACATTTGGCAGGCGGAACCCAAACTCCGGAAGCTGGAAGTAACTTAGCATTTACTCCATGCCATGAGGCACCCATTCCTGCCACAGTATAGGCCAGATTGAAAATATTCTTTGATTGTCCATAACCCCATCCGGCGGTAAAGTCTATAGAACCTAAATTTCCATCCGGGTCATTCACATCAATTGTAAATACAATTCCATCAGATGGGTTGGCCATTTTTACAATATCGCAGGCCTGCACCGCTATACCGCCATGTTTGATTGAATCAATTTTTACAGAAGGAAGGTTGTTATCTATAAATATAGTAACAGTTTGTGCAGGAGCGCCGACCACTACATTGGCAGCATTATAAAATAATACCTGGAACTGGTGAAGACCTTTTGCCAATAAGGCTGAATTGAACTCCACCAATAATTGTTTTATTGAATAGTCCTTGGCAGGGCTTGGCATAACATAATAATTGGAAGCATCGGCGCTGAACATATCATACTCATAGGTTGTACCATTCCAAACATAGTTATACCACGAACTCCTGAAATCAGCAAAAGCTCCTGATGTACCTGCCCTGTGCAATATTTTATACTTGGTAACACCACCTGCTGATAATAAACCCATCTGAACCTGGTTGCCTATAAGGTCAAGTGTTCCACCGAAAGCCGAATTCAAAGCCCATACCCTATAGCCGGCGTTGGTAGTTGCCAGTCCGGTAGCAGCGTTAATTTGTGTGGTAGGTATAAATCCTACGCTGGCTATAACAGGCCCTGCGAGTGCTGCTGGTATCTGTGGTGAACGGGAAAAGAATAAGGTATGAAAATTGGCGGAAGATTGGGACAGATCAACCGGTGTTGATGCATTAATTGCAGGCGAAACACAATAGGTAGATACTCCGAATTTGGCGTATGGCGGTAAATTGGAACCATTGAGCGAAACATTAATGTCAGCCAGAGGGATCTTAACTTTCCAGATGCGGTGGTTAACAGCCGAATGTGGTGAAGCTTCGAATGCCTGATGGCATATTGCTCCATTTACAGTTTCTGTAATCAGGCCGGTCCATTCACTTGGAGCGAGAGTAAGCTGATGGCACATTTTATTTGGCTGTCCTGGGTAGGGAGAATAGCTCACGTCATAGTGCGGAGTAATGTTGCCGTTTCTGTCCTTGTCGAAGGCAAATGCAAACGAGTCATTATTACCCGAATTGTTTACTGTCTCTGCCGTTATATCCATAGCAGCATAGAGGAAACCGGCATCGTTTTTAACATAAAGGAATCCTCCGGGGATGGGCATCTGAGCGGCTCCTGCCCATACGGCATTACTTAAAGTTTCGGAAAGTGTTATGGGTGTATCTGCCCATGTTGATAAGAGTGTTGACATAATTTTTGATTTTTAAAAGTGAACATTTAACACTGCAAAGGAACAATGCATTTCACGCACAAAGGGGAGTGAAATAGCGGTAATACTTACCGTTTTTTAGCGGTAATTCATCAGAATATGCATAACCAAAAACTAAAAACTGTTTAAACAATTATTTTGAAAGCAATAAGTACAGAAACATGCGCACAACCTAAAAGAGCAACTGGATCAAGAGATTTTTTCGCCAATTAATAAATAAAACTTCCTTCAAAATATTCTATAATTTTGGCAGAAATTATTGTTTCTTTTTCGCCTGTGCGAATTCTAAGTTAGCAACATGAGATTATTTTCAGTAAATGCCGGACATTTTAAATTGGATGGCGGGGCTATGTTCGGGGTGGTGCCGAAGTCAATGTGGAATAAAGCCAATCCGGCTGATAGCAACAATATGTGCAGTTGGGCGCTGAGATGCCTGCTTATTGAACATGGCAATAATCGTATTTTGGTTGATACCGGGATGGGTACCAAACAGGATGAAAAATTCTTCAGTCATTATTATCCGCATGGCGAAGACAGTCTTGAAAAAGGACTGGCTGCTCATGGGTTCACTTCAGACGACATCACTGATGTATTCCTCACCCACCTGCACTTTGATCATTGCGGCGGAGCCATAAAACGAGAGGATAATAAGTTGATACCTGCCTTTAAGAACGCCACCTACTGGAGCAACCGCAGGCACTGGGATTCTGCGCTATCCCCTAATGTAAGGGAAAAGGCATCTTTTCTGAAAGAGAACATATTGCCCATGCAGGAAAGCGGGCAGTTGAAATTTATAGACGTACCCGATGGCGCCGAATGGATCGATGACATCCGCATACGCTACGTAAGCGGTCATACCGACAATATGATGCTGCCACAGATCCGGTATAATAACACCAACTTGCTTTATTGCGCCGACCTTATACCCAGCCTGGCACATGTTTCCCTGCCATGGGTTATGGCATATGATATGCGCCCGCTGGATACGCTGAATGAAAAAACAAAATTATTGAATGAAGCTTCAGCCAATGGCTGGGTGCTGTTCTTTGAGCATGACCCTATCCATGAATGTTGTACGATACAGGTTAATGATGGGCGGGTGCGTGTTAAAGATGTTTTTCACCTGAGTGATATCAATAACCATATAGGATAAAGATCGCTAAATAAGGTTGTGCTTACCTTTTATCAGATGTGGATTACAAAACCCTTCTGGCTTTTATTTCTGTACATTATGGTTACGAAATACATGGCTCCGGAGGGCAGTTTTGTCTACACTCAGGGTATTGGCAATTGGGCTTACCTTTCTCTGCATCATTTCCGAACCAGAAGCATCGGTAACCACCACTCAGGTTGGCTTTTTTGTCTGTGGCAGTGAGGTGAATACAATAATTACTTTTTTCATTGTTTTTAATTTTTTGTAGTAAAAAATCCGGAACGTAATTAATACGTCACAAAACCAGAATTGGGTACAACCGTTTTCTTCCCTCAAAAGGAGTGATTAACATCGCAGGTGAAGAAAATTGATGATGAAAAAAGGGGGATTTTTCATTTTACAACAGAAGAAATGGGGAATTGAATGAAAAGGAATCTGAAATGAACTAAGAACAGTTGATTTTTAAACAATCCGGAATTTGCCTTTTACCGAAAATATCAATCTTTTACTAATCAGTGAATTCCGGTATGATTCTTCAACCGGGAGAATTTATGTCTTAAACTAACCGACAATTTGTCCCAAATTAGTAATTGGCAAAATAATTGCAATTGGGAGTGAAGGTATGTTTTTCAAAAAAAAGAAGGTTATGTCTGATAAAACAACAAACAGCAGCAATTCCGGCTACGATAAAGCCGACAACTTGTCACAAAACGAAGAAATGGATGATGCATTATCAAATGTATCGAATGCAGATGATAGCAGGGCAGGTAGCGAATTGCCGGAGAGCAATGATGAGGAATTAGAAAAACTGCGGGCTGAAATAGCAGAACTGAAAGACAAACACTTGCGGATGATAGCCGAATTTGACAATTTCAGAAGGCGCAATGCAAAAGAAAGAATTGAATTGGTTCAAACCGCGGGTAAAGATATTATTCAGTCGCTGTTGGTGGTATTAGATGATGTGGACAGAGCCAGCAAGCAATTGGAAACAACAAATGATATTAAGGTTCTGAAAGAAGGCATTTCACTTGTTTTTAATAAATTGCGCTCCATTATGCAGCAAAAGGGCCTTAAAGCCATGGATGCTGTAAATGAAGAATTCAACCCGGATTTGCACGAAGCCATCACCGAAATACCTGCTCCAAATGCAAAAATGAAGGGTAAAGTAATTGATATGGTTGAGGCTGGATACTACCTGAACGACAAGCTGATAAGGCATGCTAAAGTAGTGGTGGGTAAGTAGGTGGTTTCATTGACCGGTTGACCTGTTGCCATATAGAGAATATTCAAGCTATGTACAGAGATACTTGATTTAGTAACAACCTGTTTAAGTTCGAGTTATTAATTTGAAGGATTAGGAATTTGTAATTGGCACTTGCGCAATATTCACTTTAGTTGTGGGTTTAAACAATTCTGATTACAAATTCCTTAATATTTATTCCATAAAAGAAAAGATGTCAAAAAGAGATTATTACGAAATACTGGGTGTAACCAAATCATCTACGGCTGATGAGATAAAGAAATCATACCGCAAAATAGCGTTACAGTTTCATCCTGACCGGAATCCGGGCAATAAGGAAGCTGAAGATAAGTTCAAAGAAGCTGCCGAAGCTTATGAAATACTCAGCAATCCTGATAAAAGGGCACAGTACGACCGGTTTGGTCATGCAGGCATGGGCAATAGTGGTGGATTTGGTGGTCATGGCGGACCCGGCGGCATGCGCATGGAAGATATTTTCCAGAATTTCGGCGACATTTTCGGCAACGATATGTTTGGCAACATGTTTGGGCAACAGGGCGGCGGAGGCCGCAGGCAGGGAACCCGTGGCGCCAATCTGAGGATAAAACTTAAAATGGATTTTGTTGAAATTGCCAACGGCGCCAACAAGAAAATAAAAGTAAAAAAACACATCATATGCCAGCCTTGTTCCGGGTCCGGGGCTAAGGACAAAAGCGGGATCCAGAACTGCGGAACTTGCGGCGGATCAGGACAGGTAAGACGTGTTACAAGTACCTTCCTTGGTCAGATGCAGACTGTGACTACCTGCCCAACCTGCAACGGTGAAGGAAGCACTATAACACAGAAATGCAGCAACTGTAAAGGTGAAGGAAGGATATATGGCGAAGAAACACTCAGCCTTGATATTCCTGCCGGCGTTCAGGATGGCATGCAGTTGAGTATGTCGGGCAGAGGCAATGCCGGTGAGCGCGGCGGACCTCCCGGAGATCTTTTGCTATTGGTGGAAGAAGAAAAACATGAATTCCTTACCCGTCACGACCTGGATGTTGTTTATCAGCTCCACATCTCTTTCCCTGAAGCAGTGCTTGGCTTGCAGGCTGAAGTGCCTACCATAGATGGCAAGGCTAAAATAAAAATTCCGGCAGGCACACAAAGCGGCAAAATTTTCAGGCTCAAAGGCAAGGGCTTTCCTGCATTCCAGTCTTCTTACGAAAAGGGCGATGAATTGATAGAAGTGAATGTCTGGTCTCCTCAACACCTCTCTCATGAAGAAAAAGAAATGATGGAGAAACTTAAAAATTCACCCAACTTCAAGCCAGGGCCGGAAGCAAAGCAGGAGCGGGAAGAAAGGGGATTTTTCGATAAGATAAAGGATGTGTTCGGTAGCTAATAACCCGATTATAAATACAGATAATACTTTTTATGCCACAGGGTGATTAACCTTGTGGCATTTTCATTATTCCCGCCGGTTACCTGATCAACTGAAAGTCACCTTTCTTAGTTCGTTTGTTTTGTACTACACCCGTACAATACTGCAGATAATACATAAATGAACCAGCATCCTGGGGAATACCAAGGTAGCTACCATCCCACTTTTCGGATGGGTTGTGTGAATTAAAAACGATATTTCCCCATCGGTTATAGATGCAGAAGGTGTAATCAAAAACTACACACTGCTTATCGAAAATCGGATGAAACATATCATTTAGTCCATCTCCATTGGGTGTAAATGCTTTGGGAAATTCAGCGCCGCAACTGCATTCCATTGTGTTCATGTTCATGGTATCTGTACCAACGCACTCACCCTTAGTAACGGCAACCCAATATGTGCCCGGATCGTTCACCAATATTGAAGGCTGTGTGCTGCCGGTACTCCACAATACAGAGGATCCCGGCGGTACATTAGCTATCAATCTTACCATAAAAATCCGTTCCATACATAGCATCGTATCCGGCAGATTTTGAGTAAGGTCAGGAAAATCCACATTGATGCTGTCGCTGTTAAAACAAGATTGCCTGGTTACATTCAGATAATACAATCCGGGGATCATAGCCATATCTGTTTTGCTTGTTGAGCCATCCTGCCATAAATACGAGTCCATACCATTAGGCCCGGCAAGCATCATCGGGACACACAATGATGTATCGTTACCCAAGGTAAAGCTCAGATCAATTTTGTTGGTTGCCACATAAAAAGTGTCAATCATAGTTGGAATGGTACAATTACCAATTCCCATCGACCAGTAAATACCTGGCCCAGATATGGTATCCATCCGGCTTGTACCTCCATTGCTCCAGACATATAAATTGTACCCGGCCGGACCAGTAAGCACAGCTTTTGCATGCCGGCATATTGAAGTGTCGATATGAGCGAATACTGTATCCAACCGTCCGCTAACAACTGTAAAAATATCTTTCAAAATAACAGAACTGCAATTGCCGGTGGCATAAAGTTGGTAAGTACCCGGAGCATAAACCATCCTTCCCAAAAGCATACTGCCGTTATCCCATCTGTAAAACGAATAACCCGGTGGAGCAGATAAAAACACGCTGTCTGCTATGCATATATTATACTGATTAACAACAGTATCCAAAGCCTGATTAAGGTATTTGATGATCATCAGATCCTCACTGGGTTGCTTTGGATCATAAAGGGTACAACCGGCAATCTGGTAGGGGCCCAACCAGTAATCTCCGGTTACATAAATGTTACCTATGCCATCTGCGCCAATTGAATTTATATCATCGCCGCCGGTAGGTAGCAAGGCTGCCTTTATAAAATTACCGGTTGCCCCCCACTCCGCTATTAACATAGGATCTCTTGATCCTACCGGAGCATAATATTTTGTGTTCCCGATTTTCACATAGCCACTGCCATGATGTCCCGGTGTTGCATCCCCCATGCCTCCCGAGATCCAGACATTGCCGCAAACGTCTGTGATTACGCCATACCCTGCCAACTGACCATTCCCTGTTACCGTATTCAACCAGCTTAAGCTACCTGCCGAATCGTATTTTACAAGGAAAATATTCGAAGCTGTGTCTGTTGGTAATATCCAGCTACCAAAATATGCTGCCGACCGCCACGAGCCACATAGATAGGCATTATCTGTCATATCTGTAGCAATACTCCCTACCCCGCTGCCCACTTTGCCTATACCTACCTGGTTCCTGGCCCATATTGCATTATAGGTTGAATCAAATCTCACGAGATACAAACTTGTATCTGTATTGATTAGAGTTTGACTACCAAAGGAAATGGAATTGGAGGTAGAAGTGCCTGCCAGATAAATTTTCCCTCCGGGAGTTACGCAAACATAGCCCGTTTCATTACCCGTTCCACCATAGGTTCTGGCCGATTTTAAACTACCCGAAGTGTCATATTCAGCAATAGCCACATCAGTAGTAAGTCCTGATGGATCCGCATTCAGGAAAGATGTTGTTCCGATATTGATACCTGGTAAATTAAATACTGCAGATAGTGTAATCGATGCACCGTTCACAACTATACTCCCAACCGGACCACCCTGGCAGATATTTTGAACCCACACAAGATGTCCGGTAGTGGAGAACCGGGCTAAAAAAAGTTCAGTGCCGGGACCGGGATTGTTGAGCGTAACTGAATCGATAAGTATTGATGAAGTAGTGTAATAGGCCAGCAGGTATAAATTACCGACAATATCAGTTGCTATATTTATCGGCTTGGCAAAACCGTTATGCGTGCTATTGGCCCAGATAAAATTTCCATTCGCATCGCACTTTGCCACTATTGCACCGCTGTTGCCAAAACCTGATAATGAAATACCACCTAACTTCAAACTTGAACCAGAGAACCCGGATGAATAAACATTACCCCAGGGATCAACTGAAATACCATAACCCTCGCTGCCTCCTGTTGTACCCACAGCCCATTGCCACCCCTGTGCCTGCGCAGCAAAGGGAAAGCAAATACCTAATGCCAGGACAATGTAACATAATAGTCCTCTCATACACATTAATTTCAGGATAGGAAATGGTTATATTACTAACTCAAAAAATAAGAAAAATATTGTTGCCTTAATAAAACCAGTCTTATTTACAATACAGTTATATAAAATTAATGAAATTAAAGCAACAATCTCAAAATTATTTGTAACTATCCCGGTCCCACCGTAAGTAAATTCCTATTTCTTTTTAGATTTTAATAAGTTTGTGGTGCGAAAGCAAATTCGAAAAGAGGAAATAATTACGTGAAGACAAACCGGATGAAAAATAACACTGGAAAATGCCTTATATTATTAGGTTGCATAATCTTTTTTGCCTGCTGTAAAAACCCTGCAAAAAATAATTCAGCCGACAATTCGGATCCGGTATACAGGAGCCAGCCGTCGCTAAAAAAGGTTACTGACCAGATCATGCAATCACCCAATAATGCAGACCTGTATTTCCGTCGGGGTGAAATACTGGAAGGCATGCATCTGGATTCACTGGCCGTTAAAGATTATATTAAAGCTTCGAATCTGGATACGAATAAAGCTGAATACTACAGTGCGGCAGGTAATCTCCTGTTTGAAAGTAAAGATCTTACCGGATCATTAAAATGGATTCAAAAAGCAATTGCCAAAAATCCTGAAGACCTGAAAGCCAGACTTAAAATCGCCAAGTTATTCCTTTACATTGGTAACCATCAGAAAGCCATAGATCAGATAAATATTGTTTTGCGTAAAAATGTATATAACCCCGAGGCCTATTTCCTTAAAGGCATGGTATTCAAAGACATGAAGGATACAGCTAAAGCCATTTCTAACTTCATGACCTCAAAAGAGGTGTCGCCTGAATATCGCGATGCCTATCTGCAACTAGGCTTATTGTACAGTAATAAAAAGGACCCGATAGCGCTTAAATACCTGGATGATGCATTCATGCTCGATAGCAATGATGTATTCCCCATTTATGCCAAAGGTGTCTATTACCAGACAAATAAAGACTATGTTACCGCCAAGGAGGAATTCAGGAAATGTATCTTAAGAAACAACCATTATGTAGATGCCTATTTCAACATGGGATACATACTCATGCAGCAGGATTCGGTACAGAAAGCTTACAGGCAGTATGATATTGCGACCAGGATAGACTATGCCAATCCAACCGCATATTACAATCGTGGCGTTTGTGGTGAGATGCTGGATAGTGTAAAACAAGCCATAGCAGATTACCGTAAAGCTATGGCGCTCGACACAGGTTATATCAGCCCAAAATTAGCATTAAAACGATTGAAGGTAAAGTTTTAGAGTCTATAGTAATTTCCAATTCAGGAATTACAGGCTTGCATGATTCAAATAATAATTACCGGTTTAAACAGTTAAATTAGCAAGAACAAATAAATACAAACAGCAAACAATATGCCCATAATAGCTCCCTCAATGCTTTCAGCCGATTTTTTGAAGCTGGGCGAAGAAATAGATATGATCAATAACAGTGAAGCCGACTGGTTTCACCTCGATGTAATGGACGGCATGTTTGTACCTAACATTAGTTATGGTATGCCAATTATATCTACCATAAAAAAGAGGGCTAAAAAAATATGCGACGTGCACCTCATGGTTGTTCAACCTGAGCGGTACCTGGAAGAATTTAAGAAAGCCGGAGCCGACTACCTCACTGTGCATTATGAAACGGGTTATCACCTGCACCGTACGCTTACCTCTATCAGGGCTTTGGGCATGAAGGCTGGTCTTGCCATTAATCCCCATACTCCTGTTGCAATGGTGGCCGATATCATCCACGAAATCGACCTGTTGCTGGTAATGAGCATTAATCCCGGCTTCGGTGGACAGAAGTTCCTGCCGCTAACGTACAACAAGATAAGGCAGGCCAAAGAACTGATTACAAATGCCGGCAGTAATACACTTATTGAGATAGATGGTGGCGTAACACTGGACAATGCAGCCGACATCATTGCAGCAGGTGCCGATGTGCTAGTGGCCGGTAATACCGTCTTCGCTGCATCCGACCCTGCCGAAATGATCAAAAGATTGAAGCACATAGGAAAATAAAGTTACCTTCTCAACGTTTAAGTTCATATGCTTCATAAGCGGTTATCTCTTGTTATTGTTTTTTTGTTGTCATTTGCCTGCTCCTTTGCGCAGCATGCTGTGGTTACAGGTATTGTGCGAGATGAACATGGCAAGCCGCTCGACATGGTAATAGTTGCCGATGAGTCTACCGGCCAGGGTGTCAATACCAATGCCAAAGGATTTTACTCACTTGAAATAACCTCCGATAAAGCTATAGGTATTATTTACGGCCTTACCGGCTATGAAACCCAGCACAAGCACATTTTATTAGCTGCAGGTCAGACAAGAACCATAGATATAACCTTAAAATCAAGCAGCACCACCGAGATCGATCAGGTAACTGTGACTGGCGACCGCAAGAGAACGGAGGCAAGCATGGTTCCTCTTGATATAAGTAAGGCCGATGTTATGGTCGGGGCTATTGATGGCATCTCCACAATGATCAAACTGGCAGTAGGCTCGCACAATGAGCTTACCTCACAATACAGTGTGCGCGGCGGCAATTTCGACGAGAACCTTGTTTATGTAAACGACTTTGAGATTTACAGGCCGTTCCTTGTTCGCACAGGGCAGCAGGAAGGTTTAAGTTTCGTAAACTCAGATCTGGTATCGAATGTAAATTTTTCGGTAGGTGGCTTCCAGTCTAAGTTTGGCGACAAAATGAGCAGCGTGCTTGATGTTAATTATAAACGGCCTGTTGTATTTGCTGGCTCAGTCTCCATGAGTTTACTTGGCGCCAATATGCATCTTGAAGGGGCATCGAAAAACCAGAAGCTGACCTACTTAATAGGCGTAAGGCAAAAAAGCAATCAGTATATTTTGCAGTCGCAGCCTACCAAGGGAGTATATAACCCTTCCTTCACCGACCTTCAGGCGCTCGTTACTTACCACTTCAATGATAACTGGGAGATGGAAGTTATAGCCAACTATGCACGCAACAGGTTCACCTTCTTCCCCGAGACCATGACATCAAGCTTTGGTGTACTCAACCAGGCATACCAGCTCAATGTATTTTATAACGGAAGTGAATTCGATCAGTTCGATTCTCGTTTCGGAGGCATTTCCACTACATGGCATCCCACCGACTCAAAGTTCAGGCTCAAATTCCTGGCTTCAGGATTCCAGACCAACGAATATGAAACCTACGATATTAACGGCCAGTACCTGTTTGGTGAATTGCAAACGGATATGAGCAAGAAAGATTTCGGGCAGATCAAAACCTACATGGGCACCGGTGGCATACAGGACTTTGCCAGGAACTACCTCGATGTAAATGTGGGCGATGTAGGTTTTCGCGGCTCTTATAATGCTTCAAAGAATTTTATACAGTTTGGAGCCAATGGCACTTTAACCAGCATCACCGACGACCTGCATCAATGGGAGCGCCGCGATTCCGCAGCCTTTTCGCAGCCATACGACCCCTACAATCTGCAAATAGCCAATTACTACAACTCCTCAACCAACTTCAATTATAACCGCATCAGCGGCTTTATACAAGATAATATACACCTTGATTCAGCAGGCAGGCTAAACGCCACCGCAGGTGTACGCATCAATTATAGCTTCCTCAACAAGGAAACAATTGTAAGCCCGAGATTGCAGATGTCCTATAAACCAGACTGGAAAAAAGACTGGGTATTCAATTTTGCTACGGGCCTTTATGCCCAACCTCCTTTTTATCGCGAAATGCGCGATCTGGCCGGAGGTATAAATACTCAGCTAAAAGCTCAAAAGTCTTTTCAGGTTGTTTTAGGCTCCGACTATAATTTCAAGATGTATGGCCGTCCTTTCAAAATAAAAGCTGAAGCATATTATAAAAACCTCTGGGACCTTGACCCCTATTATTACGACAATGTAAGGATAAGGTATACAGGTAAGAATGATGCTATCGGGTACGTATATGGCGGAGAACTGCGTTTGTATGGCGACCTGGTTAAGGATGCCACCTCATTTGTCAGCATAGGGCTTATGAAGGCAGAGCAAAAAGTAACAGATAGCAGCGGCATTGCAGGATTCAATGATTACTTCCCCCTACCCTCCGATCAGAGGTTTACCCTCGGTTTCTATTTTGAAGATTATCTGCCAAAGAATAAAAACTTCAAGGTGCATATCAATGGAACATTCGCCAGCGGTCTGCCTGTGGGGTCGCCTTACGGGCACCTTTTCCAGGATGTACTTCGCCTTCCCTCCTACAAACGCGTCGACATTGGCTTTTCTGCCTTACTGCTCGACTCAAAACGCAAGAACCACCCTGCGCACAGTTTCTTCAACAACATAAAAAGCATCTGGGGCAGTCTTGAGGTATTCAACTTGCTGGGCATACAAAACACCCTCTCCTATACATGGATACAAGATGACACCAGTCAGAAAACCTTTGCAGTACCCAACAGGCTTACTTCCCGACTCCTGAACTTAAAATTGCTGTTTAAGTTTTAAAATGCACATAGTTAATATGCGTCAAAACCCTTACCAGTAAAGGGTTTTGCCATAAAGAATAATTTTATTGAAAAAACATTTGGCTGTAAACTGTATATCCGTATCTTTGCACACCCAAACGCAAGAGGGAGGTGCTTAAAACCACCGAACAAACAAGTAATTTAGTTCTTTAATAATATTGGTTTCGTAGCTCAGTTGGTAGAGCATCCCGATTTTTCATCGGGAGGGTCTTGGGTTCGAGTCAAAATAATTTGGTTAATAGTACAAGCAAGATATTAGGTAGTAATAGTTTTTTAAAATAAACAAGTAGTTCTTTTTCTTATGGTTTCGTAGCTCAGTTGGTAGAGCATCCCGATTTTTCATCGGGAGGGTCTTGGGTTCGAGTCAAAATAATTTGGTTAATAGTCCTTGTAAGATATTAGTTAGTAATAGTTTTTTAGAATAAACAAGTAGTTCTTTTTTTATGGTTTCGTAGCTCAGTTGGTAGAGCATCCCGATTTTTCATCGGGA
>CAIUZK010000115.1 GCA_903903635.1 uncultured Bacteroidota bacterium | reverse complement strand
TTGTGTCGGATTATACGGATTTGGGAAAGGACTCGCATCACCTGTGGGAGCAAGAACAAGATAACGGCCAGGATTGGTCATCCATCCACCTCCGAAATAAACACCGCAATGGTTATGTGAAAACCAGATTTTGTTATAAGCCATGACACTTGCGAAATATTGTGCCGGATTATTAACAGGGTCGCTGTTATTAAACCCGTTTACACCACCACCTTTTTCAAAACCTATATCTCCGGTAACAGTAAATGCCATTCTGCTGACACCTTTTGACTCCCGGTGATTGTAATATCTTAAAAAGAAACTGTTATCCGAATGGAACCTGTGCCTGCCTATAAGACCCGCTGCATCAGTACCCCAGTAATCATTGGTAAGCATCTTAATATTCTCTTTTGGCATATAAGTAATATTACAACCCAAACCCGGCAAAGCATTGAACATGGCATAACTCTGCCATCCGTTAATGATCCATGGTTCTACCTTTAAAGTTTTACTCAGCCACATCTGTATCCTTATACCATTAAAAAACCATGGTGTATTGTCAGAAGTATAAGATGCCTGATATTCCCAGTTTTCTTCCTGGTAGTAGGAATTAAGGCCTATGTAGGACATGAATAAACCGGCGTCAATATTCATACCGCCATAAAAAATATTAGGGAAGTGATAGCCCACATAGGCTTCATCCAGATAACGATATGCATCAGCAAGGTTGTACTGGCCATGATATGGGCTAAGATCATTCCGGGGAACAACCTGTGAGCGCGCCCCGAATTGAGTCATTATTCTGCCACGGGCATTACCATAGCTGAAATCTCCTCCGATGTTTACAGCCGAAATAACCATCTCATCATTACGCGAAAGCGCCGTAGAGCCTACAACCGTATGGTCATTAGGGCTATTAAAAGAATGAGTGGCATTGCAATCAATCAATATACTTGGTGTGAAAAAAGGTATATGAAAAACCGATGAATCCCTACGGTCATTACCATTGACCCATGACTGATCAAATCCGTCCCAGGTTACTTTCTCTGGCGCAGGCACTTCTACAACGGCGCTTTGTGTGCCGTCGCCTCCATTTGTTGTTTGTGCATTTACTCGTGTCGTAAGCATCAGGGCCGATACAGCCAGTAATGCTATTTTTGTTTTTTTCATTTTACTTGTTTTTAGTGTGTTTTTTAGAATCATTGTAATTGTTTTCATTTTTGACTTATTTTTCTGTTTTAATTTTTTAATAATTTTATCGTTCGATTCAAATTGTTCTCTAGATTACTTTGCGTGGAGCATAAAAAATAATTATCGTGCCAACCAAAATTATCATGGCTCCAATCATATCGTAATGATCAGGTTTAGTTTTATCAACCAGCCAACCCCATAACAATGCCATCACTACGAAAATGCCGCCATATGCTGCATAGGTGCGGCCAAAATTCGCAGGTTGTAACGTAGCAACTGCGCCATAAGTAGCCAGGAGTATGCCACCAAAAAGGCCCACCCAAAAAGGCTGTTTGTTTTTAAGTGCAATCCATACCAGGTAGCCCCCTCCTATCTCGCAGAGCCCTGCGAGTATAAAAAAAGCTATGGAGCGGTATATGGTTTCTTTTGTCATTCTGCTTTATAAATTATGATCTGCATTGTTCGGTTCTTTTTTCAAAAAGCTAATGTGTTACTATTGAAAAGTGCTCGGCAATTGGCCCTACTGCCAGAGCCGGGAAAAAAGCTAATGCTGTTACTACAAATATCAAACTGAATACCAATAAACCGAAAGTCGCATTGTCAGTTTTTATGGTTCCGGCACTGTCTCCGATATATTGTTTGCCGGCCAACATTCCAGCAATGGCAACCGCCCCGATAATGGGCAGATAGCGGCCAAAAAGAATAATAAATCCGCAGGTAATATTCCACCAGGGGGTATTATCTCCCAGGCCCTCAAAGCCACTGCCATCAGCTGATGAGGCTGAGGCATATTCATAGATCATTTCGCTGAATCCATGAAAGCCCGGATTATTGAGCGTGGGGGTAGTCAGGGTCGGGAATGAACATGCCAGAGCAGTACCAACAAGCGATAAGAAAGGATGCAGCAAGGTAATGATCATGGTGATCTTTATTTCCCGCATACCTACTTTTTTACCGAGGAACTGGGCAGACCTACCAATCATTAAACTGCCAATAAATACAGCTAAAATAATTGCTATAAAGAATCCAAGAACACCCGTTCCCACACCACCATACAGCGTATTTACCATAATACCCAGCATTTGCATTCCACCTGAAATGGGCATAAAACTATCATGCATACAGTTCACCGCTCCATTCATGGAAGAGGTTGCGGTAATACTCCAGAAAGCGGAAGCGGTTGTGCCAAACCTGATCTCTTTTCCTTCCATATTGCCCATAGAATTATTAATTCCCATTTGGGTTATGGCCGGATTACCCTTCAGTTCAGCGTTCATGGCTGGAATGAGAAGTAATATAAACCCCAGCGTCATAACACCAAATATCATCCACGCCAATTTTTTGCGGTTCAGATAGAAGCCAAGCGCAAAAACGGTAGCTACTGGAAGAAGCATATGGAATATATTCTCAATCATGTTGGTGAAGAAATTCGGATTTTCAAAAGGATGTGCCGAATTAGCCCCAAAGAAGCCTCCACCATCCAGCCCGAGCATTTTTATAGATTCAAATGCAGCTATCGGGCCTCTTGCTACGTACATTGTGTCTCCCTGCAGTGTTGTAAAGGTATGCGCACCTTGCAAAGTCATTGGCATACCATTAAAAAGGAAAATAATTGCTGTGACAAATGATATGGGAAGCAAAATCCAAAGAATTGACCTTACATAATAATAGTAAAAATTTCTTAGCTTATCTGTTGCTCTTCCTTTGAGCGCATTAAAAACAACTGCCATCGCAGACATTGTTACCGCTGGCGTTAAGAAAAAAAGCGGGAACATAATGAAGATCTGTGAAAAATAACTCATCCCTGTCTCTCCGGAATAATGCTGCTGGAAACAGTTAGTAATAAACGATATGGTTGAATGAAATGCCAAGTCAGGAGACATGGCGGCAATATGATCAGGATTCAATGGCAACCAGTTCTGATTCATAAGAACAAACATGGTCAGCGGAAACCATAACAGGTTAACTGTAAGCAATGCTACTAAATGTTGTTTCCACGTCATTGGGCACATAGCATCTACACCCAGGAACCTGTAAATAAGCTTTTCAACTGGATGAAATATCCGGTCAAGGAATGTTACTTCACCTGCGTACACCTTGGCAATATATTTCCCCAACGGAATAGAGAGCGCCACCATTGCAACAAATATGACTATAATACCAAGCATTTCCATACACACGTCCTTTCCAAGTTTGAATGCACTCGAATAATACATCACAGCATATTCAAAGCAACATTCAATTTTAAAACATTTATTTTTTCCGGGCCGAATAATGGCCTTTCTTTTATTTTATCAATTAATTCGTACAATTTTTTTTCGGTTTTATTCCTCAGGCGTGCAATCCTTGGCACCTGCACTGTTGCAGATGCAAAGGAGATATCCGGATCAAGCCCACTGCCGGAAGCAGTTACCAGTTCCACGGGAATATCCGACTTCTTTATCCCTGGATTGTGGACCAAAAATGTGTCAATGCGTTTCTGCACATCGGCAAGGTAATCCTGGTTCGTAGGCCCCTTGTTACTTCCGCCCGAACCCGAAGCATTATAATCCACAGCCGATGGACGGGACCAGAAATATTTGTCATCGGTAAATTTCTGGCCGATATCTTTATAACCCACTACCTGCCCCTTATAACTTACCGTAACACCATCCCCTCCGGAAGGAACAGTTTTTGCTATGCCGACCACCAGTAAAGGATAGATCACTGCGCAGAGCAAAATAAGGACTGCTGTGAGCTTTAAAGATGGAATAATAAATGTTTTCACTTTCTTTTTTTTGGCCGGAATGTACATTTCAGCAATGTACATTCCGGTATGTTTATTTCATTGCATCCAGGTCAATATTCAGTTTCAATACATTTACGCGCTCAGGCCCCATCCCTAACATGGGCCCATCGACATGGGCTTTAACAAGCGCTTCCACTTTGCTTTTGTCAAGGCCGCGGACTTTGGCAATCCTTGCAACTTGAATCTCAGCCCCCTCTACGCTTATGTGCGGGTCCAGGCCGCTGCCGCTTGATGTGACCATATCAGATGGTATGTCGGCCTTATTAATACCGGGGTTGTGCAGCATAAAACTATCAATCGCCGCCTTTACTCCGACAAGATAGTCAGGATTATCCGGCCCTTTGTTACTGCCGCCCGATCCGTTGGCTGCATAACCAACAGCCGATGGGCGCGACCAGAAGAACTTATCGTCAGAAAACTTCTGGCCTATGTTCTCGTAATAGTATTTGCCCTTTGCATCTTTTATAACGAAGCCTTCACCGTTGTTTGGAGCTACCTGGGCTATACCCCACATTAAAATGGGGTAGACTCCAGAGAAGAATACGATACATACTACAGTGAGCAGCAATGAAGGAATTATTTCTTTTTTCATTTCTTATCAGTTTTACTTTTTAAACTAATTTTACATACACAATGCGACAAGCATATCAATCAACTTTATCCCGATAAACGGCACCAAAATCCCTCCCAGGCCATACACGAGTAAATTCCTCCTCAGCAAAGCACTCGCCCCAATTGGCTTGTATGCCACCCCTTTCAGCGCCAGTGGTATCAGCATCGGAATTATGATCGCATTGAAAATAATAGCCGATAGTATTGCACTCGACGGGCTGTGCAGGTTCATGATATTAATCCGCTGCAATGCCGGAATAGAGGTAATGAACAGCGCCGGAACAATAGCAAAATACTTGGCTACGTCGTTAGCTATGGAGAAAGTAGTGAGTGTGCCTCGTGTCATCAGCAACTGCTTGCCTATCTCCACTATCTCTATCAGCTTGGTAGGGTCATTATCCAGGTCCACCATATTACCGGCTTCCTTGGCTGCCGAGGTGCCACTGTTCATTGCCACGCCTACGTCGGCCTGTGCCAGGGCAGGAGCATCGTTGGTGCCATCGCCCATCATAGCAACCAGTTTGCCTGTGGCCTGTTCCTTGCGGATGTAAGCCATTTTATCTTCTGGTTTTGCTTCGGCAATGTAATCATCGACGCCGGCCTTCTCCGCAATATACTTTGCAGTTAGCGGGTTATCGCCTGTTACCATTACTGTTTTTACCCCCATTTTCCGAAGGCGCTCAAAACGTTCAAAAATCCCGGTCTTGATAATGTCCTGCAGTTCTATCACGCCCAGTACCACATTGTTCTCAAGCACCACAAGGGGAGTACCACCATTTGAGGATATTTTCTTCACATCCTCAATTGTACCGGCAGGGAACATATTACCTGCTTTTTCAACCTTATTCTTCATGGCATCATAAGCGCCCTTGCGTATCTGTGTATTCCCAAAATCAATACCGCTGCTGCGTGTCTCGGCTGTAAACTTGATAAAGGTAGGATTATCCACCTGCAAACTCTGAGGATTGATTCCACCCAGTTCAATTATTGATTTGCCTTCCGGAGTCTCATCTGCCATTGAGCTCATTACAGCGCATTTAATAAGATGGTCCTTATCAACACCTTTCGCCGCATAGAAGTTGGTAGCCTTACGGTTGCCTATGGTGATCGTACCTGTTTTATCAAGAAGAAGCACATCAAGGTCTCCCGCTGTTTCTACAGCCTTACCTGACTTTGCGATCACATTTGCCCTGAGTGCCCTGTCCATGCCCGAAATACCAATTGCTGATAAAAGGCCGCCTATAGTAGTTGGTATCAGGCATACAAATAAGGAAATGTAGGCTGAGATCGGGATAGGTGTTTTGGCATAAGATGCGAATGGCTGCAAAGTAATACACACAATAATGAATACCAGCGTAAACCCTGCAAGCAGTATGGTTAAAGCTATCTCATTAGGCGTTTTTTGCCTGGAAGCACCTTCAACAAGTGCAATCATTTTATCCAGGAAGCTTTCACCGGGTTCGGTTGTTACCCTTACCTTTATTTTGTCGGATAATACTTTTGTGCCACCGGTTACAGATGATTTATCTCCACCTGATTCACGTACCACAGGGGCCGATTCACCGGTAATTGCAGATTCATCAATGGTTGCAATTCCTTCAATAATCTCGCCATCAGTAGGTATAATATCGCCGGTTTCGCAAATAAACATGTCGCCTTTAACTAGTTGTGAAGAAGGTACGATATGAATTTCATTGAGAAATATTTCGCCTAATATCTGAATTCTTTTAGCAGGCGTATCTTCCCTGGTCTTCCTCAATGATGCTGCCTGAGCTTTACCCCTTGCTTCGGCCAGTGCTTCAGCAAAATTGGCAAATAACAAAGTAAGCAACAGAATCAGGAAGATGGTCAGGTTGTAAATAAATGACCCCTGGCTTTTCTCACCCGCCAGAATCCAGGCACAAACAACCATCATTACAAACGTTCCTATTTCCACTGTAAACATAACAGGGTTGCGAAACTGGTTCTTTGGATTTAATTTGATAAATGACTGTTTAATGGCCTCAAAAACCAGATCGCTCTTAAACAGCCCTTCTTTACGGTTCCTTTTCATTTTAAATATTTTTAAACTTTTTTATTTTTAAACTTCAGACTAGTGACTTTAGACTATCTAATGCATTTTCATCCACTCTGCGATAGGACCCAAAGCCAGCGCAGGGAAGAATGCCAGGGCTGCAATAATTACCTTTACAGCAAATACCAGCAGGCCGAATGTCCCTGTATCTGTTTTGAGTGTACCGCTGCTTGCCGGTATAAATTTCTTACCGGCTATCAGCCCGGCTATGGCTACCGGTCCTATTATAGGCAGGAAGCGGGAGAAGAGCAAGACAATGCCTGCGCTAATATTCCAGAACGGGTTGTTATCGGCCAGTCCCTCGAAACCGCTGCCGTTGTTGGCAGAGCAGGAAGTATACTGGTAGAGCATTTCGCTGAACCCATGATGGCCGGGATTGTTGAGCCACCCGCTGGCATTGTGTTTTCCGGCGGCATCAGCAAACCACCAACCCATATTAGTATCGTGGGCGGCAAGGTAACTTGCCACTGCAGTTCCAACAAGTATCAGGAACGGGTGAAAGAGCGCAATGATCATTGCAATTTTCATTTCACGGGCTTCTATTTTTTTACCTCCGAACTCAGGAGTTCTTCCCACCATCAGGCCACCTATGAATACCGCGAGAATCACATAGATAAAGAAGTTGAGGAACCCCACACCTACGCCGCCATAAAACGAATTGATCATCATGCCAAGCATCATGTTCATGCCCGATACGGGCATAAAGCTATCGTGCATGGCATTTACAGACCCTGTAGAAATAACCGTCGTGGCTATGCTCCAGAAGGCAGAAGCCATTGCTCCGAACCTGACCTCCTTTCCTTCCATATTACCGCCTGGCTGCGCTATACCCATTTGTGCCAGGTATGGGTTACCATTTACTTCTGCGATAATTGTTGGTACCACAAGTATGAGGAAGCCTGTGGTCATTACACCCCAGAATACCCATGCCAGCCTCCTTTTGTTGCAATAAAAACCGAATGCAAAAACCATAGCAAACGGAATCAGTATCTGCGCGATCATCTGCACGATGTTCGAGAGGTAGGTTGGATTCTCAAACGGATGCGCCGAATTGGCGCCAAAAAAACCGCCGCCATTGGTACCCACATGCTTGATAGCTACAAAAGCAGCCACCGGGCCACGGCTCACATGCATGGTATCACCTTGTACAGAAGTTAAGGTATCAATACCCTTAAAG
This sequence comes from uncultured Bacteroidota bacterium, assembly GCA_903903635.1. Lineage (GTDB taxonomy): Bacteria > Bacteroidota > Bacteroidia > Chitinophagales > Chitinophagaceae > Nemorincola. The sequence goes on along the minus strand of CAIUZK010000115.1, from coordinate 1,578 downwards.
GTCATAGGCGTGCCTTCAAACAAATGTATTGAAGCTACCAGGATACATACAGGTAACAGGATGCGTGTACAACTTCTCAAAAAATAATTGTAAAAATTACCGAGTTGGTCCGTGGTCCTGTCTCTGAGGGCATTAAATACTACTGCTGCTGCTGCCATACCTGTACCTGCTGATACAAATTGCAGGAACATAAGCCCGAAAACCTGCGAGAAATAGGATACTCCTGTCTCTCCGCTGTAATCCTGGAGGTTGCAGTTAACCAGAAAGGATATAGCAGTGTTCCAGGCAAGATCCGGTGTCATATTGGGGTTATGATCCGGGTTCATGGGCAGCCAGCTTTGATTCAGGAGGCAGAACATAACCCATAGAAACCAAACGAGGTTAATAGTAAGCAAGGCGACCAGGCTCTGCTTCCAGCCCATTTCTATCGCGGGGTTGATCCGGGAAATCTTAAAGAATAATTTTTCTATCGGATTGAATATTATATCAGTCCAAACCCGCTGCCCGCTATATACTTTTGCGATGTACCTGCCAAGGGGAACCGCTAACAACAGTGTTGCGACAAACATTACTACAACACCTAAAATCTGAGAATTCATGTAAATTCTATTTTATCGTGACTAAAATTTTTCCGGTTTAACCAATACATAGACCATATAGACAAATGTCAATACGGCTACAATGAACAATGCTGCCATAATTTTGTTTTTTTACTTGTTATCAATTGCTTTTGAATACACATAATTTACCTTAAATGTATTGTGGGATTTGTCATACGCATGCACAACTTCTGACTTGAAATACTGGTATAAAAGGCTGATGAATTTTTCATTCGAAGCAAATGCGTTTTCCAGATTGCCAAAAGTTAATGGTAAGATTGTTCCGTCGGGTGTGGTACTGAAATAATAACTGTTTACAACTTTATATCCTTTGTTTTGGGTAATGTTTTTTTCCTGAACATAGATATAGATATTACCAGCTTCAGCTATGCGGTATTCGGTATTATGGAAAAACCTGTACACATCGCTATTACAATCTCTGTATCCGTACAACTCGCTCTTTCTGAAAGTGATTTTTTTGCCATCGTGTTTTACTTTTATTTTTGGCATATTCCAGAAGAAATCATGGATATGTATGGCTTTCCCATTTACGCAATTATTCTCGTAAGTCAGTTTGTTATTCTTAAAGTCAGCCAGGTTCATATAGATACCACTCTGGCTCTTTGCATAGGTACTGAGCGTTGTAATTAAAAGCACAGTAATTATTGTTTTCATTTTATTTCTCATAAATACTCCTTTCTTATATTTTACCTTCTGTTTAAAATCCCAACGTTTGCGGGATTTATATTTTTTCAAACCAGTCGATAGCTTTATACAATAGCCAAAAACCGATTAATGTGCCTGTTATTAATATTGTTGTGACTAACATTTTGATTTGATTTATAGGTATAGGCGTTTAGATCGCAATAATGTAGCTTTGCCTTATGGAGAGGCGAATTACCTTTGCAGGTGTGAATTCAATTATGTTCCACCAACGGTTTAAAACAGACGACGACTGTCTGGAATATTTATCCGGCGT
>CAIUZK010000114.1 GCA_903903635.1 uncultured Bacteroidota bacterium | reverse complement strand
CCCTCAAATACCAAAAAAGATACAACGATCGTATCTGTTCAGTTAACGGCTATTTTTGGTTTTACCATTCCTGTTATAGTTCGCATAGGAACACCTGATTTGAAAACGAGCCTTTCCGATGTTTCACTTCAAAAAGATAATAATGAACAATGGCTCAATGTTACTTTTAACCGTCAGGGAAATATATCGGCTTATGGCGAACTTATTGTAAACCATGTATCTGTTGATGGCACAGAGGTTCAGGTTGGTCATGCAAAAGGCATTGCAGTTTATACTCCCAACAGCTTTAGGCGCTTTAAGCTTAAACTCAATAATGATAAGGACAGTGATTACAGGGGAGGGCAGCTGCATTTAATTTATAAAAATCTTGAAAAAAATAAAACGGACATACTCGCTGAAACTAATCTGGATCTCATGAACTAATCAATTTGGTTAACGGATGTAAAAATGAGGTAATGCCAGATTCCGGATAATGTTGTGTTCTGAAAATATTCTAGTTATGGGCAAGATATTATTAATAATGATTGTTGTTTTTATTGGCTTATCAGGGGCGCTTTCTGCTCAGCCGGTAATAGTAACGGATGTATCCGGCTATACTTCCGGAGCATCATCGGCGGTACTGGATGTCAATTCGACTACTAAGGGATTGCTTGCACCCCGAATGACCGCCGCACAACGAGCCGCTATTTCCAGTCCGGCGACTGGCTTGCTGGTGTACCAGACCGATGGTACTGCCGGTTATTATTATTATAATGGGAGTGCCTGGACCATACTTTTGGGCGGTACAGTCTCTGTTGGCGTTACTGCCCCTATAACTAATTCAGGCAGCAATATAGGTATTACCCAATCAAGCGGATCCGCAGATGGGTATCTTAGCAGTACAGACTGGACCACATTTAATAATAAGGTTGCTACATCCCGCACATTAAGCACCTCATCGCCATTATCCGGTGGTGGTGATTTATCGGCCAACAGGACATTATCAATTGCAGATGCGGCTGCAGATGGAAGCACCAAGGGTGCAGCGGCATTTACCGCTGCCGACTTTAATGCAGCATCGGGAGTTGTGAGTATTGATTATACCAATGGTCAGGCTGCAAGTGGATCTGCAAAAGGATTTCTCAGTTCAACAGACTGGACCACGTTTAATAATAAAGTTGCTACAAGCCTTACTTTAAGCACCTCATCACCATTATCTGGTGGTGGCGATTTATCCTCCAACAGGACCATATCAATAGCAGATGCGGCTGCCGATGGAAGCAGCAAGGGTGCAGCGACATTTACTGCTGCAGATTTTAATTCAGCATCGGGAGTTGTGAGTATTGATTATACCAATGGCCAGGCTGCCAGTGGATCTGCAAAAGGATTTCTTACTTCAACAGACTGGACCACATTTAATAATAAAGTTGCTACAAGCCTTACTTTAAGCACTACATCACCATTATCTGGTGGTGGCGATTTATCTTCTAACAGGACATTATCAATTGCAGATGCGGCTGCAGATGGAAGCACCAAGGGGGCCGCGACGTTTACAGCTGCAGATTTTAATGCAGCATCGGGAGTTGTAAGTATTGATTATTCTAATGGTCAGGCTGCAAGTGGATCTGCAAAAGGATTTCTTACTTCAACTGACTGGACCACATTTAATAACAAGCCAAGTGCTGCATCAGTTTGGTCGGTGACCGGAAACAGCGGCATTACGCCAGTTACAAATTTTATAGGAACTACAGATAGTAAAAGTTTGCGGATCAGGACAAATAATGTTGAACACCTTATTTTGGATAGTACAGGTAATGTTGGTATTGGTACGTCATCCCCTTCATCAAAATTGGAGGTATCATCAGGATCATCTGGTATATCGGGACTGAAATTTACCAATATGAAAAACAGTTCGGCCGTTTCAAGTTCACCAGCCGCAATGCTGGCAGTAGATAGTTCCGGTAATGTAGTAGTGGGTAATTCCAGCACCATGAACCGAGTAAATCATGTATTGGTTAAATCACAGTCCGATTTTCCAACACCGGTGGGTGGAGTTATTACACTTGCATCTGGTATTACTTATGAAATAAACGGTACAATAACGTTAACTAATAAAATAAATTTAAATGGTTCTTCGATTATCGGAAATGATTACAATCTGGACAAATTGGTTTATACCTTAACATCTGGTGAAATGATAACAGGCGCAAATGGGGGAGATCTTTATTCAGTGACCCTGACAGCAGCATCTTCAGGTGCAAAGCTATTTAATATTGACGGAGGTGGTGCTGATCAGGACCTTGATATGAAAAATTGTGCAATTGATTCTTGCTATAATGTTGGAACAATTAAAGGATTGACGGGGAATATTGAATTTTTCATGAATGAATTTAAGGATAACACAAATGGCCTTACATTCCAGAATGATGATTTTGTATTTTTATATAATCAGCTTTGGGAAAGCAATAATCATAATACCTTTCTGACATTCACCGGCACTTTCAATACTATTCAGATTATCGGTGGTTTTATGACACCCCTTACTGCCAACAGTGGGGTGGGTGTGGATGTTTCCGGTATTACTGCAATAACCATTGGAGAAATGAAAACAGTAATTTTTTCCGGAACAGGGACGTATGTAAATGGTACTTTTTCCATTGTGTGGGCTGTTGAGTGTATGGGTTTAAATACACAAAAAGATGATGTGGCTGCGGGGAATATGTATATTTCATCTTCAGCATTAACAGTAATAGCCTCGGCGAATACCCCCGTTAAAGTAGCTGGAACTACTACTGCCTCAAATTTGTTCCGTGTGACCATGCCATCTAATAATACTTTAACCTACAAAGGCACAAAGACAAGAACATTTATGGTTATTTGTTCCATTTCATGTAATGCAGCCGGAAGTTCGAAATTTTTTACTTTCTCTATTGCAAAGAACGGTGTGATATTAACTGAGTCCAAGCAAAAATTCAAGATTATCAGTAATACAGATCAGCCCCAAGTTACTATAAGCTGTACTGTATCACTGGCAACAAACGATTACGTGGAATTGTGGGTTGAGAACAACACAGATGGCACCGATCTTACTGCAAACACATTTAATCTTGCGATTAGATAATTATTGTTATGAACAATCGTTTTGGGATTAGAAATCTTATTCTATTCCTTCTGCTTCCGGGGTTTACATTTGCACAGGGAATAATTATTCCTTCTGGTGCTTATGTAATTGCAAATAGTGGTACAATCAGTTTAAAAAACGACTGGGTTAATAATGGTTCATTCACTGCAAACGGGGGTGTCATTATTTTCTCGGGTACAACTCAATCATTACAAGGCAGTTCACATACCACATTCAATAATCTCACCATTGCTTCGGGTAGTACTACTACAGTTGATTCACCGGGTCAGTCGGTTAAATCAGTGTTGTTGTGCGATGGTACGCTCAATGCTGAAGGACATGTTACTTTACTTAGTACCAATTCGCAAACTGCCCTTATTGATGGTACAGGATCAGGTAGCGTTCTGGGTAATCTTACTATGCAGCGGCATCTGGATAGCAGTTTTGGCTACAGGCTGATCAGTTCACCATTTCAATATGCTACTGTAAGCCAGGTGGCAGGGTATATCAATCTTACTGATAGTTTTCCTCATTTTTTTAAATACGTGGAAAATGTAAATCACACAGGATGGGAAACCGATACAACAAGAACAGATACGCTGAAACCTATGGCTGGTTATGGCGCCAATTTCGGTACTATACACACCTCATCCACCTTCTCCCTGAATGGGATAGTGAATAACGGATCGATCTCCACAACTATGTATAACCACAACCAGACATTTACTCTTGGGTTTAACCTGGTGGGCAATCCTTATCCGGAACCCATAGATTGGGATGCATCATCGGGATGGACAAAAACTAATATTGCTAACGCTATCTATTATTATAATACAAGTGATACAGACCAGTATAATGGTACTTATAGTTCTTATATAGCAGGAGTTTCCAGCGATGGACGGGCTAATAATATTATACCTGCCATGCAGGGTTATTTTGTTCATGTTTCTTCCGGTTCTTATCCTGTTACCGGCACACTGGGATCAACAAATAGTGTCAGGATCAATAATCTTTCGCCCCTGTATCACAAACCATCAAAAGTCGAAATACCCTTGCTGAGGCTCAGGGCTGGAATAGGTGAAAACAAAACGACCGACCCTGTAGTTATATATTTTAACAGCCAGGCAAAAGTGGAATTTGACGAGCAAATGGATGCAATAAAAATGATGAATACGGACGATTATGTTCCCAATATTTATGCATTAGCACCCGATGCGAAGAAACTTTCGATATATGCTTTGCCATGGTCTGGAGATACAATAAGTGTAGTGCCACTCGGGCTGAATATTGCCCGTAGTGGCGGTGTGTTATTTGATGGCAGCGATATGGAATATATGCCTGCCGGTATGCAAATTTACCTGTCGGATATTGAGGCAGGAGTAAGCCAGGAACTGACCGCAAATTCGAAATATAGTGTGCAGCTTAATGCCGGTAAATATGAGGGACGCTTTTTTCTTTCTTACATTCCTGCAGGACTAGCTCCCGACCTGATATCTGGTAACATATGGAACGCATATAGTTCTGGGTCTATGCTATACATAAACCTGTATCTATTGTCGGGAGGTAAAGGCGAAATATTGATCAGTAATATGGGAGGGCAGGTGGTATTGCAACAAAGCCTTGATAGCTATGGGCTGCATGAGATAAAAGCATCCTGGCCAACAGGAGTATACATTGTCAGCTTAGTTTCAAACGGTAAAAGTTATTCAAAAAAAGTACTTATAATTAACCAATGAGGATACTGCCAAATATTATGTGGATTAAGGAATCGGTGCTATCGATTCTTGCAACCATTGTAATATTGGCTGCCTCAAATATTTGCTCACTAGCCCAGGAAAAACTTCCCAAACCCATAGCTGTTACTGTTGTGCCAACACAACCTTTGCGGTTTGGGACTATTGCTCTGGGTTCGTCAGGGGGCACTGTCAGCATATCGGCTACCGGCACCAGGTCGGCTACCGGCAGCGTTATCCCGTTATCATTAGGTTCGGTATATTCAACAGCGCTATTCGAAATTACTGCAAATCCCGGTACATTAATAAGCATATTGAATGGCCCTGATGCTAATATGACAGGAAGTAACGGAGGTTCAATTACTCTTCATCTTGGAGGCTCATTCCCGACTTCACCATTGGTAACTACTGCGATTGCACCTGCAACTACTGCCATTACAATCGGTGGTACACTTACCATCGGCTCATCATCGGCTAATCCACCGGGTAATTACAGTGGTGTCTACTATATAACATTTATACAGGAATGAAAGGATCGGATTCACATATGGCCCCAGCCTGTTACCAGCGCATAAGTGGCATTTGTATTCGCCTTGCAATGTTGATGATGCTGCTACTCATGAATGTGAATATCGGATTTTGTGATGAGAGGAAAACTGAGCCGGCTGAGAAAAGAGATGAAGTGGTGAAGAAGGGCGAGGACGAAAGAAGGGATGAAGCTGCAAAAAAAGGAGAATCTGAAAAGAGAGAGGAAGCCGGAAAAGCAATTGAGACAGTAAAAAGTGAAAACGCAGAGCGGATTAATAATAATGAGGTGTTTGACCCGGAACATCTTGGATTTGATGAAACCTTTGTTTTTGTAAGTGTGCCAAGGCTGGGAGGAAAAGAAATTTCAACAGTTATTTATAACAATGAAGTTTACTTGTCAATCACTGATATTTTTGATTACCTGAAAATTAAAAACACCACTTCACCCGGTCTTGATTCAATAACAGGTTTCTTTGTAGACCAAAAGGCGGATTATTGCATAGATAAGGTAAACAATAAGATCATCTTTAAAGAAAAAACCTGGAAACTGGGATCCAATGACCTTATCCGAACTGCGACCAATCTTTACCTGAAAATTAATTATTACAACGAAATATTCGGGCTGGAGTGTGTCTTCGATTCCTATAATCTTTCTGTTAAACTCAACACTGCAATAGAATTGCCCGCAATAGTAGAAATGAAGCAAAATGAGATGCGCGGTAATTTAAACAAGCTGACCGGTACTGTAATGGCAGATACTACTATTGGTCGCAGTTATCCCTTGTTTCATATTGGAATGGCCGATTGGTCTGCTAACTCAACTCATTCAGGCAACCAGCAGCTTGGTATTTATAACCTTACAATTGGGTCTGTAATTGCAGGCGGCGAAACCAATTTTGGGTTCAATTATATCAGTACTTCTCCAATCACTTTGCGGCAGCAAACCTATCAGTGGCGGTATGTGAATAACGACAACAAATATATCCGGCAGGTTGTGTTGGGGAAAATTGCAATACAATCTGTAGCGTCTATATTTGCACCGGTAGTTGGTATTCAGGTAAACAACAGGCCTACAACTTTCAGAAGGTCATTCGGCACTTATAATATAAGCGATAATACCCAGCCGGGCTGGACAGTAGAATTGTATGTAAATAATGTACTGGTTGATTTTACTACTGCCGATGCATCGGGTTTTTACTCGTTGAATGTACCCCTGGTTTATGGTAGCTCTGATGTTAAACTTCGCTTTTATGGCATTTATGGCGAGTTGCAAACTAAAGATCAGCATATAGAAGTGCCGGTTAATTTTCTGCCATCAGGTGAGTATGAGTATGCATTAACAACAGGAATGGTGGAAGATGGCCGGAATAGTATTTTTTCGCATGAGCAAATTAATTATGGTATTAGCCGAAAAATGACTATTGGCAGTGGTTTGGAATATCTATCATCTTTAAAGTCGGGGAATTACATGCCATTTGTAAATACATCGGTAAAGTTATTGCCTGATATGTATTTCACAGGTGATTACACCTACGGAGTAAGAGGTAGGGGAATATTGAATTATCGACTGCCTTCCAATATACAGTTTGCAATTGACTATTCCAGTTACACAAAGGGACAGACAGCAATTGTGTATAACTATCTTGAAGAGCGTAAAATGAGTTTATCTGTACCATTTCACATGATAGGGGTTTCGGGGTTAACACGTATATCACTAGACCAGATCATATTGCCAGGGTACAGTTCGCAAATGGCTACAGAATGGCTTATTTCAGCAGGTTTCTCAAATGTGAGCGCCAATCTGAGTACATTTATGTATACCCTGAACCATCAGTCTGATGCGGCAAATTATCATCCCAACCTTTACAGCAATCTGTCATTATCCATAAGGATGCCAAAGGGAATAATGCTCTCCCCTTATGTGCAATATTCCTATTCTCAGAGTCAGCTGATTGATGCCCGTATAGCGCTTGAAAAGGCTGTGTTTGTAAAAGGGTACATGAACATGGCAATTGAGCATAATTACTTAACCAATGTCAATCTGGCTACATTGGGATTTCGCTACGATCTTTCCTTTGGCAAACTGTCTGTAAATGCAAGCAGAATAAATAACACCACTCAGTTTTCAGAGTTGGCCAGCGGAAGCCTTATCTACGACCATAAATCACATTACCTGGCAGCGGAAAACCGGTCAAATATTGGTAAAAGTGGCATCACCTTCCTGCCATTCCTCGATATGAACGGAAATGGAGTGCGTGATGCAGGCGAGCCAAGGGTTGCAGGATTGCAGGTGCAGATTAGTGGTGGTCGTATTATATACAATGAAAGTGATACACTCGTTCATATTACTGAACTGGAGCCTTATACCAGCTATTTCGTTGAGCTCAAGACAGATAAATTTGATAACGTATCGTGGCAGATAAAGAACAAAACACTGCGTGTAGCAACCGACCCGAACAATTTCAAAATGATAGAGGTTCCTATCTCAATAGTAGGGGAGGTTTCCGGAACAGTTTCAATGAAGTACAAAGGCAGTAAGAAATTAAATGGATTGGGACAGATAAATGTGTGTATCTATGATAGTCGCTCAGTCCTGGTGGCAAAGGTCATTTCTGAGGTAGATGGTTTTTATAATTTTTACGGACTGAAACAAGGCTCTTATACTGTGTGTATGGATAGCATTCAGATGGCAAAACTGAATTACCATTCTACTCAGAAATGCTTACCTGTAATAATAGGCAATAATATAGAAGGAGAAGTGGTTGACGAACTTGATTTTGTAATTGAAAGTGATTTAATGCAGCCTCAGAATCAACCTGAAAAGAGTAGGGAAGTAAGTGCTGCCAATATACCTGTTAAGTTGAATAGTGATGTGGCAGGTAAGGGTGAAAAAGTAAGTACTAAGGTGACAGAACCAACCAACATCGGGAAGAATGAATTTGTAATAATTGTGGATATTTTCGATAATATTAAAAAGGCAGGTGCATTAAAAAACAAATTGTCATTAATGACAGGGCTACCGGTAATTATTGATAAAGTAAATGATGATTACATCGTAAAGATTACTGGTTTTACAAGCAAGGATGAAGCCAGGAGTTGGGTAAGTAAATTAAGTAAATCAGGCATGAAGGATTTAATAATAACTACTCATAAAAAGTAAGGAACGAAGAAAATAACTCCCACCATCTTACTCGTTCTATCCCATTTTTATTTCGTTGTAAAAGTCTTTATCCCGAAAGCTTTCGGAACGCAGATAGAGCTGCGCTCGTGTCCTTGCGGGCATGCCTCATAAAACATGCCTTCGCTAAAGCTATGGCAGTTAATAAAAGAAATATTACTTCGCAATATGGTGGAACTTATTTCATCATCGTTCCTAACTGTTTTATCATTTCTCTATCAGCGCAAAATACAAATCTCCTTCCTCATTTATAGTGCATAATATAAAAATATACTTCAGATAAAAAACGAATTTTCCTGTTTTTTTATTTGACTTAATTTATTAAGTATGCAAGCGATAATGATCGTTTATGAAATCGATTCATCGTTGTTTGCTATTCATAGATTGACCATGGATTGCTTGCTGATTATTTTTTAACTTAAACAAAAAGGTACACTTAAACACATTGGTTATGATCAACAATAAGAAAATTGGCGTCGGATTATCGGGAGGTGGTTACAGGGCGGCGGGATACCACATTGGTACGCTCAGGAAACTGAAAGAGATGAACCTTCTGGACAAGGTGGATTTTATGTCTACTATCTCGGGAGGTTCGATAATAGGCGCGGCTTATAGTCTGCACAAGGGTGACTTTAAGTCGTTTGAGGACAATATGATTAAGGCCGTAACAACTAAGAGCGTCATTAAATACATTTTGACCTCATGGCTATTTATTCGTTTTGCGCTATTATGTCTGTTGTTCCTGGGTACTGCGGGTTGGTTGTTTTTTACACATTGGGCTCCGCTTTCTTTAATTCCATTGGCGATACTGATTTACCTATTGGTTAGCTATCAGTTCAAGCTTTTGCTCATAAGCCGCATAATTGAACATGCTTACAACGACTTTTTCTATGATAAGGCTACCTTATCGGCATTGGGTAATCAACCCGAGCTGGTGATCGGGTCGACTAATCTGCAGACATCCAGGCCATTCTCCTACACAAATCACCATATGGGCGACTCAAGTTATACCTATATGGAGCCACCTATATTATTTAAACATGCTGATTTCCCGGTGACCAGGGCAGTTATGGCATCGTCGTGTGTGCCTTTTGCTTTTACACCTGTTTCCATAGAGCCTAAGTATTTTGTAGATCATGATGTCGCTGTGGCTGCAAAAGTAGACCCGCAGATTGTGGATGGGGGCGTTTATGACAACCAGGGGATACAGAAAATAACCCAGGATAGTAGTTCGTATTCGTGCGATATAGTGATCATAAGCGATGCGGGTAATAAGCTTCCTTTCAATAATGCGTATAACAATACTTTCACGCTGTTGCTGCGTACGGTAGATACGTTTATGATTCGGATCAAGAATTTCCAGATGGCCAACAATATATTCCTGAAACCCAATAAGCGGGAAGTGGCCTACCAATCGATAGGTTGGGATCTAGATAAGTGCCTGCCGGGATTTTATGAAAACCTGGTAAAGGGTTACCTACCTGCATCGGTAACATCGGCACATGAGCTACCTGAGGCATGGGTGAAGGAACCGGCAAAATACAAAGAAGATATACTAAAGTATATGGATGCAAGATGCCATGTGGCGGAGATAGTTGCAAGGGGACTAGATGCTACCCAGTTGGCTGGTATTCGTAATATAGGTACTAACCTAACACCAATAAAAGAGGGACTGGTAAAGGATATGATTACTCATGCCGAGAATACAACTGAGCTACAGGTGAGGTTGTATTGCCCGAGCATTTTGTGAGCGGGAGCATAGAGCGGAGAGCGTTTGTGGAGAGTGGGGTGGCAAAGGATTTTAACTTTTGTACCCTGATACGCCCGAGTCCTTGCAGGGCAATGGGAATCGGGCGAGACGAGGGCGGGACGGATTTGAAAATCAATATGATATAATTTTGCAAGCCCCCCTTGCAAAATTGAGCTGGTATTACCAAATCACTATTCTAGATAAGGTGAAGAATTATGAGGAAAAGCAATTTTATATTCTTGGGTTGTTGCTTTATGCCTTTCCATTCATGCCGGTCTAAAAAGGTATAGAAGTTAACCTAATAAGGTGGTTGCACATAAAAAAGCCACAACTTTCGCTGTGGCTTTTTTATTGCAATTCTATTATCAGGATACAGACATAGATACACTTGCATGCATTTTAAAGCGTTCGTAAAATGCACGTTCCAGTGCTTCCCGGTGGTCGGGATGGGCGATGGTCATGAGTAGTTTTGCGCGCTGTTTCAGGTTTTGTCCATAGAGGTTAACAATACCGTACTCGGTAGCTACCCAGTGTATGTGTCCACGGGTGGTTACTACTCCAGCTCCGGCCTTAAGGGATGGAACGATCCTTGATTCGCCTTTATGTGTAACTGAGGGCAGCGCAATTATAGGCTGGCCATTATCGGACAGGGCTGCTCCACGAATGAAATCCATCTGTCCGCCAATGCCCGAATACTGGAACATGCCAATGGAGTCGGAGCATACCTGCCCGGTGAGGTCTACCTCAATGGCGCTGTTTATAGCTACCACCCTGGGGTTCTGGCGAATGACTGAGGTGTCATTGACAAAGGAGATCTCGCGGCCCTCCACAAAAGGATTGTTGTCAACAAAATCATAGATCTTCTTTGTGCCCAGCACAAATGAGGTAACGATCTTGCCTCTCTGTATCTTCTTGTATTCATTGGTGATCACACCCATTTCTACCAGCGGCAGTATGCCATCGGAGAACATTTCGGTATGCACACCCAGGCCCTGGTGGTTGGTAAGGCATTTGAGTACGGCATCGGGCACACCGCCCACACCCATCTGCAAGGTTGAACCGTCTTCGATTATGCCGGCAATGTATTCTCCGATCTTGTCTGTCTGCCAGTTGGATTTTGATGAGTAATCGACCTCATATATGGGTGAATCGTGCCACACCATCTTTGTGAATACGGAACAATGCACCATTCCATCGCCCAGCACACGTGGCATTTTGGGGTTGACCTGGGCAATAACTTTGCGTGCATGAAGCACAGCACTGATTGAGGCATCTACAGAAATACCAAGAGAGCAATATCCATGAATATCGGGAGGCGACACCTGCACCAGCGCGACATCAATGGGCAGTATTTTCTTAAACAAATTAGGTATCTCACTCAGAAAGATGGGCACAAATGCACCATGCTCACCATTGGCCCACTCCCTTACATTTTCGGAAACAAACAAAGAGTTGAGGTAAAAGCTTTGTAATACTTCGGGGCGGTTCCAGTTGATCTTGCCAAAGGTGCTCATGGAGGTCAGTTCCACATCATGAATTTCGCCGGCGCGGTCCAGTAGTGCATTCACAAGAATAATGGGAGCGGCACCACTGCTATGGATAAAAACCCGGTCACCACTCTCCACACAAGCCACAGCCTCGGCTGCGGTACAATTTGATATTTTCATTTAATTGGTTTTATGAATAAAAAGGCACAGCACAATTATTATTATAAGTATTGGCGTCGCAAAGTTGTTGCAATTATTCATGGAAAAACCTGATTGAAAACAGATTTTGTGAAGTTATTGCAGACTTAACAGGGAGGGGATATTGCTATCCCTTCCGGGCCTGACAGAGACCCACCTTCGCTGAAGCTACGGCGGGCGAAGCCCTCTATTAATATTGATCACTTTCCTGGCATAAAATAGCCACAACTTTCGCTGTGGATTTCTGGCTTCAGGTGTTACAACT
>CAIUZK010000113.1 GCA_903903635.1 uncultured Bacteroidota bacterium | reverse complement strand
CGAGACCCTCGCATACATCAACCAAGTCCTCGATAACGCCAAGTCAAACCCTCCCGACTGGATACTGATAGACGGCTCTGAAATCTTCCAGGTCGTCGGTGGTGGTGTAAACATTGGGGGTAATACGGCATCCATGCACCCCTGCCCCATCAATGGCCACGGTATAGATCTTGTATTTATCAAGCAGGGTTTTAGCCATGTCGGCTGGCTTCATGCCCTTGATACCTACATTGGCTATCGCACAACTACGCGCAGGATCGGTGGGGGTATTGAGAACAATATGTGGCAGGCTACGCACTTTATTAGTCCAGTAGTTTTGCAGATAACGCAGGCGGGTCTCTTTCTTTTCAGCGCCTATCATCTGGTAAAACTCAACCGCATCGGTTATGGTGAGATCGGTAGCCGGAGGATGGGTTCCTGTATGGTTGAGGCGGAGTATATCTTCTTCTTTTTTGCCTCCCTCGGCAAAAATGGGCCACACCTTGCCGGTATTGCCTTTCTTCACATAGAGCGCACCGGCGCCAATAGGCACGCTGAGCCATTTGTGCAGGCTGGTGCCGTAGTAGTCGCAATGCAGGTCGGGTATCTTGAAATCGAGATGAGCAAACGCATGCGCACCATCCACAAGTACAGGCACACCATGACTATGAGCCATATCGCATATCTTGCGCACTGGCAGAATATGGCCCGTGATATTGATCATATGACTGATCATAAGTAGCCTGGTATTGCCGGTAATGGCATTTGCATAGAGCGCTACTATCTCTTCATCTGTTTTAGGATCCATGGGCACAGAGAGCACCTTATTGACCATGCCGTACCTTTTAGACACCTGCTTAAACATATCAAGCATGGCGCCATAATCCTGCTCGGCCATGATGGCCTCATCGCCGGGTTTCCAGTCCATACCCATGATAACCAGATCGAGCGACTCGGTAGTATTGCGGGTTATGATCAATTCCTCGGGACTCACGCCTGCCACCTCGGCTACCTTTCGCGCGGCAGTGGCTTTATTGTCAAACTGCACAGTGCGCATATAGTAAGCGCCCTGCAGGTTCACATCCATGATGTGCCTGAGGTAAGCCTGCTCTATCTCACGGGGCATAATGCAATAATAGCCATTCTCCAGGTTGATATATTCGGGCTTGAGTTTATAACTGCCACGCAGCTTTCTCCAGAAATCATCATCGGCAGCCAGTGCCTCCACAGGCATATGATTAGCGGCTTCTATCATTTTACTGATAGCCGGAAAACTGATAATGCTGCCGAGGCCAAGCATTGCTGAGTTTTTGAGGAAGGTGCGTTTGTTCATACTGATGCAATTAATATTCTAATTCTATTAAGACAATTTTTCGTTCTTGTACTTTTCTAAATACTCAAAAAATATCACTAGAGCTTTTGTTTCATCATCTTTAGCTTTTTCAAGAAAGGGTGTTTGCCAGGAAGAATCTAATTTACGATTTTGATTTATATAAAACCATTCAAGAAAACCATTATCACTAAAATACTCATCCTGATTTTCATCTGAGTCCTTTGCCGCATACCAACCAATCATATAGCCGATGATGAAATTAGAAAGATTCGATATTTTCGCCTCCCCCAAATACATTGCAGGTCGTTCACGCACTACGCCTAACAGAATATCGGTTAGTGAATTAGGTAACTTCGTTCCATTCATAACTGCAATTTTATTCAACTTGCATTCCTGACTCAGTAGTATTTCGATCAATGATCAGATTCCTTAAGGTTTCATTTTGCAACCTTAAAGATATCAGGCCATATTTTAAAGTTTCAGATTGTAAACCCAAACCTGAAATAATCTTTATTGTAGCATTGCTATTCCTAAAATTATTCCTTTTTTCGGGTAATTGTATAATAACGAATAAGAAGTATTTACGGAAAGTATCGGTAAATCTCTTTCCTATGCATAAAACAGGAAAATTCCACATTATTTTGATGAACAAAAATCCCGATACGATAATCACCTATTCGGATTCTATAACAATTTTCAGTGCCCTTTAATTCTTTAAGGCTGGTGATTTCAGTTAGTAAAGAAGCATTTTAACTTCCACTATTACGGATTCAATTCGCTTGGCCAACTGCTGGTCTTTTACCTTCTGGATTTGCTTCAGAAACTGGTGTGTAAAATGGACCTGCATTATTTTTTTCCTTGAATTTTCCGCAGGGTATCAATTACATTATCTTCTGAAACATAGCCAGATTGCCGACCTTTATTGATAGCAATGGCCAAACCAACATCTTCCTTTTCTTCGTCAGATAATTTTGCTGTCTTTAGCCCCAGGCGTTTTGCCAATCCGGTAAATAGCTTTAAATCTTCAGCCGTTTTTATATCCTTTATTACGGGTTCCATATAGGATTATGTGTAACCAAAGTTAATGATTTTGGAGTTTCAATTCACAACAAATTAATTTTCAATAACAGCCTAATACATGGAGTAGTTCCGGGCTTGCGGTGAACTTTTTAAGCATTCAAACTGATCCCTTTAAGAGGTGGAAACATGGTTTCCCCAATAATTGAGCTCTGGGCAGTAACCTTTTGGCTGATGTTATTGCTGTGATCACTTTATCAGCACCATAGTAACGGATAATCTCATCAATGTCCTGGTCTGTACCTCTTTCTAAAACCCGTATTATCGTAAAGGATGCATAACGGTCAAAATCAAGTTTATGCAAATCTGTATCCCAAAAACTTCTTTGGGATAAAACAGGTTTGCTATTCTTAAATCCTTCCATTGTTACAAAATTAAGAAAATAAAAATAATCAGATCGGACTAAATAACTATCATGCAATTCAACACGAGGTCAGTGACAAATATCTCCTTCTAATCCGATTTTTTCCTTCAGATCAACAATAGTAAGATGGTGGGAGTTATTTTCTTCGTTCCTTACCATTAAAATCACCCTGCAATTTTCAGGCCCAAATAATATTGATCAGTGCAGTTATTGACGAATATCAGTAGCAATGGAAGAATGTATTCCCAATTTTGCAGCAATATGCATCCGGAAAGGAAATGCATACTGCGGCAATGGGATCAACCAATATTTTTTGCGGAACAGAAAAAGAAGAGATAACCCTTCCCCAGGAAAGTGTTTGTATTTGGTCAGAAACATTAGCCTATATTCCTAACCCGCAGTTCCGGTATTACCACACATACTGTTTCTTGTTCAGCAGCAGGGCTTCACCACCTATGGTTTGCTCACCGGTAGCTACATCATAAACAGCACACTCATACAAAATGCGATTCTTTTCCTTAAATATTTCTTTCACTTTTACCACTGCTTCATACTCAGTGCCTACAAACATTGGTTTGAGCCATTTGAGGCTTTGTGTCATATACACATGCCCATCGGCATACCATAGTGCACCAAATATTTTGGTAAATACGCTTGCCCCAAGGAAACCATGTATGATGTTGCGGCCAAACATACTGGCCTTGCCGGCAGCAGCATCAATGTGTAAAGGATTGACATCACCGCTTACGCGCGCATATGTATCAACATCATCCTGTGTATAACTGTATTTGTGACGAAATTCGTCTCCGATCTGTAACATAAAGAACGTTTTTAGGTCGCGAAAGTACTGGAAAATGAGCAACGCAACTACCTGAATGAACTATTTTTAATTAAAAAAAGTAATAAACAACACACAACAAACGGATCAAAATGTCTTTGGAACGTTGACGAAATAAGTTCCACCATATTGCGAAGTAATATTTTTTATGAGGCGTAGGATCCGCGTCGCGAAAGCTTTCGGGATAAAGACTTTTACAACGAAATAAAAATGTAATAGAACGAGTAAGATGGTGGGAGTTATTTAGTCATCGTTCCCTAAGAAAGCAGGAAGAGATTAATAAATTGTTAGATTAATGATTTTACATTTATTTAACGAAACATCTGTTACTTTTGCAGCGCAATTTGGGCAGAACGGAATTCACGCAATTTATTAAAAACGTTTTGCTAAAATAGGTAAAATTTCTTTTCAAACATCTTTATAAGATATAATTTCAAACATAATAATTAATACTATGGCTTCGCAAAGCAATAATCTCGTAGACAACATCCTTGATACACAGAAAAAGGTGTTGGACAATGTAGTAGAGAACACAAAGAAATTCGCTACCGGAAATCCTGTTCTCAACGAAACAATTGAGAAAGGCACCGACTGGTATAAAAACTGGCTGGAAAGTCAGAAAACACTGTTTACCAAAGCAGCAGGTTTCGCTAATGGCGCAACTGCAGGCACTGACCATAAAGAAGAAACTAAAAGCGAAAATGGACATGCAACCAAGGGTAATGAATTCCTTGAGCAATGGATGAACACTCAGGCCAACTGGGCTAAGCAAATTTGGGAAATGAGCCAGGAAGCTGCAAAGAAATTCGGCGCAGGCGCTCCTACCAATCCTTTTGCCGCATGGACCAATGGCAACACCAATCCATATGCTAACTGGACTAACGGCACTACTAATCCTTTTGCTGCATGGACCACTGGCAATACAGATCCTTATGCTGCTTGGACCAATCCTGCAACCAATCCATTCCTTAACTGGCAGAATACATTTAACGGCGCCAACAACCCGATGAATGCATGGATGAACCAGATGAATATGACCAACTGGATGAACCAGATGCAGAACATGAACCCAATGAACAATGATAGCTTCAAGAAGGTTACTGAAGATGCCACCAATATGTTCAGCCAATACTACAAGACCCTGAACAGCAGTTTTGGTGAGTGGCAGAAGGCGTTTGAAAACGGCACTGCACAGGATGCCTATAAGAACATGATCAACAGCGCAGAAGGTTTCACCAAATTTGCTGAAATGTGGATGCCGATGATAAAATCCATGCAGGAAAAAACTTTCAACATGGACGAATATAAGAAGCTGATGAATCCGGAAACTTATAAGGAGTTTATGGACAAATTCTTCGGTTTCATGCCCGAAAGCAGCCGCGACTATATGAACAAAATGTCGGCTTCAATGAAGGACAGCATGAAGCAGGCAGGTGATGCAGGCATGAACGGCTACCATCAGATGCGCGACATGATGAACAAGATGCCGCAGTTCAATGCAGGCCAGTTCTTTGGTAATATGCAGAACGCTTACGGCAGCATGCAATCACAGATGAATGAAGCTTTCGCACCATTCACCAAGATGATGACGCCAAACCAGCAGACAAAAGTTATGCAGGAGTGGAAAGACCTGAGCGACCGTATCCTGGCTTACAACCTTAAGAATTCTGAGCTCCAGTATATGATCTATACACAGGGCGCTAAAGTGATGGACAGGCTTGCTGAAAACACTGCAAAGAAATTGCATGAAGGTCATGAAGTAACCAGCATTGTAGATCTTTACCAGGAGTGGATGAGCATCAGCGATAAGGTTTATGTTACCTTGTTTGAAAGCACTGAATACAGTGAACTGATGGCTGAGGTAGGCGCTATGCAGATGAAGCTGAAAAGGGATATAGAACTGCAGACTGAAAAGATGCTGAAAGATATACCTGTAGCAACCCGCAGCGAACTGGATGCTGTTTACAAAACAATCTACGATCTGAAAAAACAAGTTCGCCAGTTGGAAAAAATGCTTGATCTGGAAGTAGAAGAAACAGAAGAAGAAACTGCTGACACTACTGCCAAGAAAACAGCTAAGAAGACTGCTAAAAAATAATCTCGCTTAAACCATACGTTAAAGGGGGGCAATTGCCCCCCTTTACTATTTTTTGAAGTGTTGAAACCATCACCTGAAATAATTCTCTATAACCCCTCCACAAACTTAACGATCAGCCTGTTCACTTCATCAGCTTTTTCCCAATGAATAAAGTGGCCGCAATCAGAGAGCAACTCGAGTGTGGCATGAGGCATCTTCTTAACGGCATCAGTAGCCAGGCGTTCGGTTGTGGTATGGTGTATCAGTTTGTTGGGTATCAGTGCATCGTGCCTGCCAAAAATCACCAGCGATGGCTGACTGATTTTATGCAGGTCGTTAAGCACGGTATCATCCAGCATACTTTTGATCGAGGCATCTACCATCTTGCGGTAGGCGTTCATTTTGTAAGTCTTCATTATGGAGCTAAGCTCCCTGATAAGACTTTCGCCCTGTGCAGGCTGCCTGTAGAAACTATTTTCAATAGCCTGCCTGAGCGCCTGCTCGTCTGACGAGAAGTAGCTGAACAGGTGAAGTGCATTGGCATACAGTGTTTTGTCGAGCGCCGAAAATTCTTCAAAACCGGCGGGTGCGCAAAGCACCAAAGACTGGGCGCAATGCGGATGCCTCAGCATCATGGTAAGCGCCACCTGGCCACCCATAGAATGGCCAACAACCGTAAGGTTTTTCAGATCCAATGCCTTAATAAAAGCGAACACACTATTGGCATAAAACTTCATGCCATATGGATGCTCCTCCTTACCCGAAAGGCCATTGCCGGGCAAATCGATAGCAATGCACCTGAACTTTTCCTTGAGTGCATCAATGTTCTTTTTCCATACCAGTGCATAGTTGGCCAGGCCATGAATGAACAGGAGCGTATGCGGCCCTTTTCCTTCATCGATGTATGCAATGCTGCCTGAACCCGTCAGATCTATGTAATTGGTCTTAAATGGATAACTCATACCCTGGTATCCGCCTGTGCGGTACTATATATACAGCCTCCGGTTTTCACCTTCAGCCATTGTTAATAATTGATTTAATACTCCACTCACTAAAAACAAAAACTGGCTTTATGTTTATAAAATACAAACATAAAGCCAGTTTGAAAAACTAATCATTTCATCAGCATCTGTCTTCAATCCATTTGGCTACGGCAGGGGCAAGCTCCTTCTGAGATTTACCACCCACAAATACACCAATGTGTCCGCCTGGGAAAGGATATTCTTTCTTGTCGGTAGATCCAATGATGTTCATAATGTTCCTGGTACTGTCGTTAGGAATAATGTTGTCTTCAGTAGCATAAACATTCAGGAAAGGAACGGTCATGTTTTTGAGGTCCACCTTTCTGCCGCCCAATGTAAATTCGCCCTTGATCAACAGGTTATCCCTGAAAAGGTCCTTGATATATTTACGATACATTTCGCCGGGGATAGCAGGAAGGTCGCCCTTCCATTTTTCCATCCTCAGGAAGTTCATCATTTTAGGCTCATCATCCAGCGAGTCTATCAGACCCATATACTTGCTTACACCCATGCTTGGTTTCAGCATACCGAATGCGCCATCAATAGTTTCGCCCGGAATAGTTCCTATAGCATCTACCATTGCATCCACATCAATGTACTTGGTCCATTTGTACAGCATACATTTGGTAGTAGAAAAATCGTATGGTGCAACATAAGTAGTCAGCGACTTCAGTTTTTCAGGATACAGTGCGGCATAGATCATAGAAAAGGTACCACCTTGGCAAATACCCATTTTGTGTATCTTCTGTACTTTATGACGCTTGCGCAGAAAATCGATAGCATCGTTCATGTAGCCATCTATATAATCTTCCATTGTAAGATAGCGGTCGCTGCGATCGTGGTAACCCCAGTCCATTATGTATATATCCAGGCCCTGCTCCAGCAGCTTCTTCATCAGGCTGCGGTCTGGTTGCAGATCAAGTACATCGTGCCTGTTGAGCATGGCAAAAGATACCAGTACAGGAGTTGTGCATTTTGCAGGAGTATCTCTGTGGTAGTGATACATTTTTATTTTATCGCAGGACCAAACCAGCTCTTTTGGAGTCATGCCAACTTCAACGGCGCCAATGTCCTTTAGAATCTTGTAACCTTTAGCGATCTTCTCGCTGGTGGTTACCATTTCTTCAGCTATTTTTGTTGTATTGAAATTCATTTGTATAAAATTTGGCGCAAAGGTACATAATATAGGTTGATAAGCTTGTGAAAGGGGCACGGTATTTATTGTTAAAATCATGATTATGAATACAAAAACCACATGCCCAATATCATACCGAGACCCGAAAATCATGCATCCGGATTTTCTCTATCGAAATTATAAAGTTGCCATGCAAGCCGTTTACATGCACAGTAAATTACACATGTTTTTTTCCCGATCATTACTATCCTGAAAATTAACATGGTCAAAACTCAATTACCACAGCCGCTTAAGTAGTTGAACCATTTGTTTTGCCTATTTTCGCAAAAATTTTATTTATCCTGATGCGAAAGTGGTGGTGGAAAATTCTTTGCCTTTTACTGGTTGGGTATACTGTTGTTGGCGGAATGCTGATGCCCGTGCCCCGGCTCAATATTTTGAATGAAACGATACGCAACCTGTATTTTCATGTGCCCATGTGGTTTACCATGATCGTATTGTTTTCGTGCGCGTTTTATTACTCCATAAAATACCTGAGAACCGGCGACCTGAAAGATGATGTGTATGCGCTGCAGTTTACCAATACGGGTATTTTCTTCAGCATACTGGGCATGCTCACTGGCATGGAATGGGCGCAGTACACATGGGGAGCGGCATGGAGCAACGACCCGAAACAACTGGGCACCGCCCTCAGCATGCTCATCTATTTTGCCTACATCATACTTCGTGGCGGACTTAAAGATGATGAAAAGAGGGCCAAAATAAGCGCGGTGTACAATGTATTCGCATTTGCCATGATGATACCCCTCATTTTTATACTGCCCAGAATGGTCGATTCGCTGCACCCGGGCAATGGCGGTAATCCGGCTTTTAAACAGTATGATCTGGATAGCGGTATGAGATTGGTATTTTATCCGGCAGTGGCTGGCTGGATTTTATTGGGAATCTGGATTGCAGATTTAAAAATAAGGGTTGGCATGATCAGCTATAAAAAGGATTTTGACTTATAACTAAATTACGGTTGGTTTAACCACCGGAATACCGGGTAAAATTCACCTGAAAGAAGAAAAAAAGCATTCAAAACAAGGCAAAAAAGACTAAAAAATGGGCAAACGCATTCTGATAACCATATATATTTTGATGATCTCGGTCAGTTTTGCAAGCGCAGAGACCGAAATGGCCGATACTATGCGCTCAAATGGCAAAATATACGTTGTCGTTACGGTATTAGCTACTATATTTGCGGGAATTTTTGCGTTTCTCGTGTATCTCGATCGCAAAATCAATAAGTTAGAAAAGGGAAAATAGACTTAATCCAATTACTTAAAATTTAAAAATTCAACAAGGTGGAAACAGTAAATGCCAAGCCAGCACAAGCTCATTACAGCTTTTTCGAGGGTGTAGAGCGCAATTTTGATAAAGCGTCAAAATATACACGCTTCGAATCGGGAATTCTCGAACAGATCAAGGCGTGTAATTCGGTTTACCGGATGAAATTCCCGGTGCGCATAGGAGACAATATTGAAGTAATTGAAGCCTATAGGGTGCAGCACTCGCACCATAAGCTTCCATGTAAAGGTGGTATCCGCTATAGTATGGATGTTAACCAGGACGAGGTTATGGCATTGGCTTCGCTGATGACCTATAAATGTGCTATCGTGAATGTACCATTTGGTGGCGCTAAGGGTGGTATCAAAATCAACCCTAAGAAATACAATTTGTTCGATCTCGAAAAGATCACTCGTCGTTATGCATCTGAGCTGGTGAAGAAGAATTTCATTGGCCCTGGTATCGATGTACCTGCTCCTGATTACGGAACCGGTGGTCGTGAAATGAACTGGATCGTTGATACTTATACTTCTATGAAACCAGGTGAAGTAGATGCTATGGCTTGCGTTACCGGTAAACCTGTTACCCAGGGCGGTGTTCGCGGACGTACAGAAGCTACCGGACTTGGTGTATACTATGGTATCCGTGAGCTGTGCAATGTGGCCGAAGACATGAAGAAACTCGGTCTTACTACAGGCATTGAGGGCAAAAAAGTAATTGTTCAGGGATTAGGCAACGTAGGTTACCACGCTGCTAAATTCTTCTATGATAATGGCGCTATCGTTGTTGGCCTTTCAGAATACGAAGGTGGCATCTATAACGAAAAAGGACTGGATATTTACAAGGTTGTTGACCATCGTAAAGCTACAGGATCTATCCTTAACTACCCTGGCGCTACCAATATCGTAAACAGCGCTGATACGCTGGAGCAACCATGCGACATCCTTATACCTGCTGCTTTGGAAAACGTGATCAACGGCGGTAATGCTGCACGCATCCAGGCAAAAATTATTGGTGAAGCAGCAAATGGCCCGCTTACTCCTGATGCCGATGAAATACTGAATGCAAAAGGCGTGATCGTTGTTCCTGATATGTACCTTAACGCCGGTGGTGTAACTGTATCTTATTTCGAGTGGCTGAAAAACCTGAGCCATGTACGCTTTGGCCGTATGGACAAACGCTTCAGCGAAAACCAGTATGGCACTATCCTGCATGCAGTAGAAAGCCTGACCGGTAAAAGAGTTACTGATACTGAGCGCACATTGTTGTTGCATGGTCCTGATGAAGTTGATCTGGTTTATAGCGGTCTTGAAGACACTATGATCGGTTCTTATCATGAGATCCGTGAAGCTATGTTGTCGTTACCAGGCCTTGATATGCGTACTGCAGCATTTACAGTAGCTATCAACAAGGTAGGTGTAGCTTACGAAGAACTGGGTATTTTCCCATAATAGCTTATTTTCAATCTTTATTTTAACAAAGGCTGCCCGAGGGCAGCCTTTGTTGTGTTTATCTGGGTATGATGGCCGTATTCCTTTTCCGCCGCCGTTGGTGCTCCTCACCAACGGCCTCATGATGGGCATCCTTTTATTAGGTCTACTTCTTCACGAATTTCCTTATCTATGTGCTGTTTAAAATGAATAGTACCTTCATCCTACTTCCGGTTGCTCCACTCCTATCAATAGGAAGGGCGTCCTAGTCCAAGGTCACTGAAAAAACAAAAATGAAGTGCAACAAGTAAAAGAAAAAAAGAAATCCCGACTATCTTACTGGCAGTAGTCATATATTTATTTATGATAATGTACACATATAAAATGAAGAAAGTCGGTATCAATCCAATTAACAGCAACATATTTATCCAACCTTGTCCTTCAGAATCATGATGTCCACCTGCAAATAGCTTTAAAAGAAAATCATTTAACGCAACACAACCATAAACCATGATACTATTGTAAATAGGTTTAACCAGCTTGGAATTAACTACTATTATTAATGTTGTTATGGTCAGTATAAGTGGCGTTAATAAAATTCCACTGGGTGCAAGAAAATGACCAATAATCCCATTAAGGATTACTATTACAAATGCGATTAATACAGAAATGACATTTGCCTTTTTCATATTGTGCAACAAATTACTTGTTTTCAGAGAAAGTAAAGGTAAATTCATTCCGCCGCTGTTGGTGTTCTTCACCAACTGCCGCACTCAGGGCATCTTACACATCACTGCACACAAGCTTATTGAAAATAACAAACCCTAAATGAGGTTCTAATCCCGTTAATACCGCCCCTTCGGCACTAACGGGATTTTGTTGATAATAGAACAAAAGCCATACTTTGTAGATAGCAAGGATATTTCCAAATGAATATTTCCAAATTTCAATCCCTCCACCTCATTGGCCACCCAGATAAATTATCCATTTTACTTGGATTTTCCAACAATACAATTTACCTTTGAGTGAAATTCCATCATTAAATACAAAATAATCCTATCATGACAATAACCTCCAGAAAAACAACTCAAGTTCATCCCAAAACACTTCATCCTTTCGCCAGCCCCGTTTCAACCAATCAACCAATCAACTTATCCCTCGCCCGCCAAAGCTTCAGCATAGGCGGGAACCAATCAACCAACTCAGGAATTGCACACTTACCACCAAAATGCGCAATTTTTTGGCCACAAATCGTTGATAATCAATAAAAATTTGTGCAAAAATATTATTGCGCACCACTGTGCAAATTGCACTAATGCAGTAATAACTAATACATTGAATTATACCCATTTCAGGATTACACACAGGTCAGCGGTTCAAACATTTTTTTGCAGTCCACTGCAATTTTCAACAATTAAACAATTGATTATCAATAATAAACCCTGCAAATATTTTCAAAAACGAACCCATGATACCCAAAAGTGAATTACAAAAGCTAAATAGCAACCGCCTGCCGGCGCATCTTAATAGCATTCCCCTGCAACCACAGCGTAGAGCTAACCCTTTTTACTGCGGAGCATTTTAAAAAGGGCGGCACTTTCTTTTGTTACTTTTCTTTTTGCTGTAGAAAAGAAAAGTAAACTCGCGCAAGACAGGTAATACAAAACGTCTCAATAACCACCGCAAAAACAAAACAAAATTTGCAACAACCTGAAAAAACACAAAACTAAACAATTGATTATCAATAATAAATCTTGCAATTATTTTCAAAAACGAACCCATGATACCCAAAAGTGAATTACAAAAGCTAAATAGCAACCGCCTGCCGGCGTCTCTCCTCCTTTTTTCAAGGATGCCTGCAAAGGCACGAGCGAAGCTCAACCTGCGTTGCAGGGGAGGTGGTTGCATTCCATAACAACCACAGCGTAGAGCTAACCCTTTTTACTGCGGAGCATTTTAAAAAGGGCGGCACTTACCCTGCCTACCGGTTAGGTAGGTTTTGTTACTCTTTTCTTGGCGTCTATCCCGATCCTTCTATCGGGACTGTAGAAAAGAAAAGTAAACTGCTATGTAGAAAAGAATAGTGCAGTATGTGAGAATAATATCACATAAAATTAAGTTTTCTGTTTGATTTTGCAAAATTATCTCCGACTGCTATATGCGGTCAAACT